>JBGTKQ010000045.1:0-8330 GCA_041744555.1 Pyrinomonadaceae bacterium | reverse complement strand
GTTCGGATCATTGACGGTTCCCTGAACCGTGCCTGTTGTTGTTTGTGATTGACTAAACGCCGCGGCGAAAGCCGATAGTGTGATCAAGCACGCAAAAACGCATGTTGAGAATTTTTTCATCTTTTTTCCTCGTTATGAGCAATTATCAAATATTCAATTTTTATTCCTGCGACCTACAGTTTTGCCCTCACCTAAAATGTTCAAGCGACCCAACTAAGCGAATCCAATGGAAGAAATTATTCTGTGTTACAGAAAATGAAACTGCCGGATTATACGCCCGTGAAACCTTTGTTTTCAACTGGAGGGATGTTAAATCTTTTCTTGCGATTGGAGTGGACGACCAAACGAAAAGTTTTTAACGGCCTATGGCTGTGCTAATCTATCGCAGACCGTTTTCATTGGACTAGGTTGATGTAGTCGTAACTTTAATGGGTGCGGAGTCGGACGGAGGATAAGTATGCTTTGGAAGATCGTTTTAGTTTTAGGAATTTTGGGTTTGCTGCTCGGTTTGGCAATATCCGGGATCTCGGTCGCTCTGCCTGTCTTTAGCGGTGGAAAAGTCGATTGGGATGAGGGGCCGATCTTTGGTCTGATCGGCGGTGGATTAGTGGTTGTTGTGTCATTTTTTATGTTTATCCTAGGCCTGGTCTTTGTGTTCAAGAACCGTAAGAAAGGCATTCAGCCTTAATTGATGCTGCCATTTAAGATCAGAGATATAATGATCGATCCGCCGTTGATCCTTTCACCGATGGCAGGTGTGACCGACTACACCTTTCGGCGACTGATAAAGCGTCGCGGCGGCGTGGGGCTTGTCGTCTCGGAATTTATTTCAGTCGAAGGACTGACACGCGGCAATCCAAAATCGAAGCGGCAAATGCGATTCGATGATGAAGAGCGGCCTTATGCGGTGCAGATCTTTGGGGGCAAGCCTGATCGAATGGCGATGGGCGCCGAAATGGCCGAAGAGGTCGGTGCCGATATATTAGACGTAAACTGCGGTTGTCCGGCACCTAAGGTGGTGCGAAACGGCGGTGGTTCCGGTTTGTTAAAGGATCCGGCAAAGCTCGAAGAGATACTTAAGGCGATCAAAAACGCCATCTCGATCCCGCTAACGCTGAAACTACGTACTGGTTTCACCGATGCTTCGATCAATGTTGTCGAAGTGGCAAAAATGGCAGAGCAATGCGGGGTCGAGCATATTCAGGTTCACGGTCGCACGCGTGAGCAGGCATATAAGGGTCTTGCCAATTGGGACCTTATTCGCCAGGTAAAAGAAGCTGTCTCAATTCCCGTTTCTGGAAACGGCGACATAACGTCGATCGAATACGGAATGCGCAAATGGAGCGAATCCGGGACTAACGGTATATTGATCGGCCGCGGTGCTATGCAGAATCCGTGGATCTTCCGTCAGTTTGCAGACGCGCTTGATGGCCGGGCTCCGTATGAGCCTGACCTAGCTGAGAAAAAGGCGGTTCTTCTTGAATTTTTTGAAATGTGTCTTGAGGAAATGCCGGAGCTTGTAGCGTTGGGTAAAATGAAGCAGCTTGCGGGTCAGTTCACTAAAGGGTTGGTCGGCGGTGCTCAGTTTCGGCAGACTTTATATCATTCCCACTCGGCCGATGAGATACTTGAGAATATTACGACATACTTTGGCTCCCTCTCCTTGGGCAACGGTTACGGCGACGGGGTCGTCGAAGCTGAAGCACCTATTGTCGATTCTTGCGGAGCCTTCGTTGGCAATCAGGAACGGACATCCGGTTCCGTGTTCGTTTAATAATTTTGGGGAGAAAGTTTTTTATGACAAACCGATTCTTTTTTTCGATCGGAGCTCTGATGATGGTTGTGTTGTTCCCCGGAACAATTCTGTCGCAAAAGATGAACGCGGAAGGGGTGATCGCAAAACATCTTGATTCGATCGCTGCGGAAGTGAAAAGATCGGCGACCAAAAGTCTTGTCGTCGTGGGCGAGGTCAAGATCGATTACATAACGCAAAAAAATCAACCGGCAAAAGGCCGTGTCGTGATTGCCTCCGAAGGTTCGAAGATGTTCTTTGGGCTGAGCCTCAATGCTTCGGACTATTCTCAGGAGAAAATAGTTTTTGACGGCTCCAAACATAGTGTCGCTTATGTTCAAGCAGGAGTTCGGTCGGATCTAGGGACGTTTGTTCAATCTAACGATGAGTTGATCACTCACGGATTACTTGGCGGCACACTTTCAACATCTTGGCCGCTTTTGAATATGGCCAATTTGAAGGCCAAAGTGTCATTTGGCGGTACGAAAAAGATCGATGGCACAGAATCTTACGCATTGAAATATGCCCCAAAGGGCGGCAACGATCTCGATATCACAATGTTTTTCGATAAGGAGACGTTTCGACATCTTCGAACGGAATACACGCGTCTACTCTCATCGAGTGTAGGCGCAAATATCGATCAATCTGCACGGACCAGCGAAACGCGGTTAAAGGTAGTTGAGGACTTTTCCGATCACAAAGAATATCAAGGTCGAATGATCCCGACCAAGTACAAGATGAGTTATACGTTCCAGGGGACAAATGGAACGAAGGAAGTTTCGTGGACTTACGATTTTTCCGAATTTGCGATCAATCAGGTGCTCGACCCGGGAACATTCGCGGTCGGCAAGTGATCTAAAGAAATGAAAACAATTAAGTTGTTGCGGCCGTCGCTATTAGCGATGTTTTTGCTTTTGTCGACGGCCGCTGTCTCGCAAAAGCCTCCGGCAAAAGAAAAGCCCGCCGCAGCCGTTGACGCCGTTCGCGGGTCGTCGGCCTTCGCCGAGATCCTCCTCCGATCGACAGATCTCGAATCGGAATTGGAATCGCTGCTTATTGATTACACAGACGAATTTCCAAAAGTGAAGGAGTTAAGATTCACCCTGTCTATTCTTATTAGGGATCGGGATCGAATACTATTGGCGAAACAGACTGAGATCGGTCGCTTATCACAAGCCCTCGGTAAACTGATCGTTCGGCGAGCGGAACTCGAAACGGATCTTTGGAAATTGCTTCAGTCGTATAAAGACGAGCATCCGGACGTGAAGAGGGCAAAGCGGCGCGTCGAAATTTACGACCGTGCGATCAAAGATATTCTTGGCTAGATAGCTTCAGGGTCGGTCGTCTCAGATACGATCTCGTAAAGCGAATGAGCGACGTCTTTTGAGACCTGTTTAGATCTGGGGATCGAAAGCACGACCGCAATTAACACCTTAGGCCCACGTTTTATTTCGATCTTATCTTCAGCCTTCACCGATCTTGAAGGTTTCCCCGTAACTCCATTGATCAAGATCTGTCCTCGATCGCACAGTTCATTGGCAAGCGATCGTTTCGACACTAAGCGGCTGACTTTTAGGAAAAGATCCAATCTCATAAATGAAAAAGCGAGCGGATGATCTTATCATCACGCCCGTTCGTATTATCCTTGTTAAATGGCTGTTAGTTGGAGCCTTTCTGGGATCGCTCCTCGGAAAACAACAGCGGAGCGACCAGCGGACGATATTCTTCGTTAAGCTTAATATACGAATCTTCACGAAGAGTAGCCATAAACCTTTTGTAAGCTTCGGGCACTGTTTCCTGCATTATTGCCGATCGAACTGCACTTTCGTTAAACTCGGAGTCGTTGCTCGCGGCCCCACGGGCGTCTACCCGCAAAATGATCATCCCTAGATCGTTGATCTCGATCGGTTCGGTATATCCGCCAACCTTGACGCCAACAAGGACCGGTTTAACTATCGGAGGAAGTTCCGCAACGTTTAATTTCTCAGCCTTGCCGGTTCCACGAGTCAATTGCCCTGGATCAGAATTCGCGGCCGCGATCGTTGCATAATCGGCACCGCCGCGCAATTGAACCAAAAGAGCCTTGGCCTTTTCACGTACCGCCGTCACATCGCGACCCGCGTAGCCAAGAAACATCTCCGAGACAGAAACCGTCTCGGGTTTCGTAAATTTGGTCTTGTTCTTTTCGTAATACGCTTTAACGTCGCTTGCGGTTGGACGCCAGTACGCCTGACGCTGAACTTCCTGTTGAACAACAATGTCCTGTGTTGCCCGGCGTCGCCAACCGTCGCGGATCTCATCGGGATTTACCCCTTGTTTTTCCATTTCCTTATACAAAGCGTCGAGGGTTTTGATGTTTGCATTCTGCATAACCTCGAGAGCCTGGCGGTTCACCGCGGCATCGATCTCAGCGTCAAGTTTAAGCTCCTTCGCCCGCTGCAATACAAGCTCTTCATTGATCATATTAGCGATCAATTCACCGCGTCGCTCGTTAATGATCTTCTCGGATTCCTCTCGGGTCTTCCCCTGAACGACCTCTTGTTCAATGAGCGACTTGATCTCTCGATTTACTCGGGAAAGCGTTATAACACCGTCATTGACTTGGGCTACAACCTGATCAACAACACGAATTTCGGTCTCTTGTGCAGCCGAAGTGCCGACGTTGGCGAATATAAGAAATAATGCAAGCGTCGAAATAGCTAAAAATTTCATCAAAACTCCTAAATGATGGCGATTGCCCTAATTAAGATCGAATCTATTCGCCAACTTCGATGCAGAAAAAGGACTTCGAGTTCGTTGGCCCTAAACAGTATTTTCGAAAATTAGAACTGATTCAAACTTTTATATGTTAGCAGAAATTGTGGCAATTGGCTTGACGGAAAGAATCCTCGCGAGCAAAGTGAGATCATGAAACGAACAAGGGAATAAGATGAAAAAGAACATTGTTGGCCGAATAACTACTCTAATACTCGTGTGTATCGCGGCATTGGCAGGCTTCTATGCATCGCTCGTATTTTCAGCTTCTGCCTTAGTAGACGAACAGAGCATTTTGACCTTTGAAGCGATTCAATTGCTTGAAGACAAAGGATTTACAGAGGACGCGAAGTTGTTGCGAAGGTTTGTTGTCTTTCGCTCGAACGATAATTGGCTAAATGCTTCAGTAGTGAAGGAAAATGCATTTGCGGCCACCAATTTTCCATTCGGTATAATTACGCTTTATCCGGATTTCTTCAATCTGCCGGCTGACAAGGTCGAACGCGCAGCTATTCTTCTCCATGAGGTTCAACACGTAAGAGGTGAGGACGAAAAAGCCGCGTATGAATTTGTCTGGAAAAATCGGAAAAAACTAGGCTGGACATCCGAAAACTACCGAGCGTCCGAAGTTTGGAGAATTGTACAGAAACAAACCAAAGATTTTGCCCCAATGATCTTTATCTGCGAATTCAACCCCGACGGCGACTGTACGGTCGAACCGCGCGATCCGCTAAGCAGAAGTAACCTCAAAAGCAGTTAACTAGTTGGTGATAAGTTCAAGCGCGCTTCGGATCGATTCTATAAGCCCGCCCTCGACGTCATTCGCACGCAAAACTCCATTTGGGGAAAACGAAAATCCCTTATCCTTCGTAATCAAACTCAAGAGCTTCTCGGGACTAATTTTCGCGTGCTCGCCTAATTTTATTGCAAAGCCGGTTCCCGCACTTTCGATCGACAAGATCCCTAAACGTTCGGCGAGATTTCTAAGCCGACCATATTCGAAAAGATTGTCGACCGACTGTGGAATCCGCCCGTATCGATCTTCGATCTCAAGCCGTATTTGGGAGATCGTTCCTTCGGAATCCGCCGAAGCGATCCGTTTGTACGTGCGAAGCCGTTGACTCGCTTCGACAATATAATCCTTCGGTATCGCAAGATCGATGCCCAAATTGATCGCGACGCTTACGTCATCGGTGACCTCTTCACCACGCAATTCGGCGATTGTCCGCTCGAGCATTTTGGTGTAAAGGTCAAATCCAAGTGCATCGAGATGTCCGGACTGCTGCCCGCCGAGAATGTTTCCTGCTCCGCGGAGTTCCAGATCTAGCGCAGCGATCCGAAAACCGGCACCGAGGTCTGAAAATTCACGGATCGCAGAAAGCCTTCGCCGTGCGATCGGCGTAAGTTCTAGCTCGCTCGGGATCAGCAAATACGCATATGCACGGCGATTTGACCGCCCAACGCGGCCGCGGAGCTGATAGAGCTGTGAAAGACCGTAGTTGTCGGCGCGATTTATGATGATCGTGTTTGCACGCGGGATATCAATGCCGTTTTCAATGATCGTCGTCGCAACCAAAATGTCGTATTTGAAATCGATGAAATCGAGCATCACCTGCTCCAATTCCTTTTCATTCATTTTGCCGTGCCCGATCGCGATTCGGGCATTCGGAACGATCTTTTGGACAAGTGCGGCAATTGCTTCGATAGTTTCGACGCGGTTGTGAATGAAGAAAACCTGGCCGTTTCGTGAAAGTTCGAGATCTATCGCGGATCGAATGACGTTCTCGGCAAACTGAACGACCTGTGTATTGATCGCCAAACGGTCACGCGGCGGAGTTTCAATAACAGACATGTCACGCATTCCTAATAACGACATGTTCAGCGTTCGCGGGATCGGCGTTGCCGAAAGCGTCAGCACATCGACCTTCTTTTTTAGCTGTTTGAGTTTCTCTTTGTGGGCGACTCCAAACCGCTGTTCTTCATCAACGATAACCAAGCCCAATTTAGGCAGCTTTACATCGTTCGAAAGCACACGGTGCGTTCCGATAACGACATCGACATCGCCGTTTTCAGCGGCCGCAACGACCGATTTCTGTTCCTTTGAACTGCGAAAACGTGAAAGAAGATCGATCTTTGCGGGGAAAGCGGCAAATCGTTTGCGGAACGATTCAAAATGCTGATAAGCGAGAATGGTTGTTGGCGTTAGCACGGCGACCTGTTTGCCGTCCATCACGGCTTTGAACGCGGCACGCATCGCGACCTCGGTCTTTCCATAACCAACGTCACCGATTATCAACCGATCCATCGGCCGTGGAGCTTCCATGTCTTCCTTTACGTCGTCGATCGCCTTGCCTTGATCGACCGTTAGTTCATAAGGAAACGCGTCTTCGAATTCGTGCTGCCATGGTGCGTCCGGGGAGAATGAATACCCTGTAACGAGCTTACGCTCGGCGTAAAGCTTCAGCAGCTCATCGGCCATGTCGCGCATCGCGCGTTTGGCTTTTGCCTTAGTCTTTTGCCAGCCAATGCCACCGAGACGTTCTAGCGTGGGTGCGGTCGATTCGCCTGACGAATATCGCGAAACTAGATCAAGACGTTCGACCGGAACGAACAACTTCGCGTTGTCCGCGTAGACAAGGAGCATGAATTCACGCTCAGTGCCTTGAGCTGAAATTGTCTGAAGGCCTTCGAACCGGCCAAGGCCATGATCGATATGAACAACGTAATCGCCCGGTTTTAAGTCTCTGAAATCCGAGACAAACGCGGTCAGTTTTGATCTGCGAGGTTTCGCGTCGATCCGACGGGCGGCCTTCTCGCCGGTTTCGCCGAAGATGTCACTTTCGGAAAAATAAAGAATTGCGGCGGCAGGCATTTCGAAACCTGTGGTCAGGTCACCGACGATGATCGAATCGTTGTCGTGCGGGATCTGGTATTCGCGAAGTATCTCTTCGAGCCGTTCCGCCAGGCCTTTTGTCCGAAGAATGAATTTCACATCGGAGGCGTTTTCTAATGCACCTAAATGTTCTGCGAAATCGGGCAGCCTGCCGCCGAACCTTCGGCAAGGACGAGAAATGAATTGAAACTCGGTACTTTGGACAGCCGACGGAAACAAGAACAGCGGTCTCGATTCGTTACCTTTGGGAAAAATGGAAGGTGCTGCGGAAGTGAGATTTTGCCCCGATTCTGTCGCGACAGACAACGAAAATTCTTCGTCTGTCGCGGCCGCAGTTCGGCCAAGTGCCCTTAATTCGATAATGTTCTTACGTTCGATCTCGTTCAAAAGCTCTTCGGGTTTTAGCAGCAATTCGGACGGTTCCAAGGCGATCTGGCCACCTTCAATAGTTCGCTCGTAAGACGCGGTGCATTCCTCGTAGATAGAACGCGCGTGGTCTTCGATCATCGTCGGTTCATCGACCAAAAGGACGGCATCGCCGAAAAGGTCGAACGCCGACTGTGTCATCGGCTTGGAAAGCGGCATCAAGAATTCCCAGCCGCCAAACGTTTCGCCTACATCTGCAAAATCTGTGCGATCTTTCAACGCTCTCGCGAAAAGTTCATCCTTAAATTTCGCTTGAGCTTCCTCGGCCCAGATCTGAAGGTCCAATCCCGTGGCGGAATATTCCCGCATCGGCGCGATCGCAATTTGTTTGACCGAACCGGTCGATAGTTGGGTTTCCGGATCAAACTCCCTGATCGAATCGACCGTGTCGCCGAAGAACTCGATTCGCACAGGTAACGCCGACGCGGGCGACCAGATATCCACGATGCCGCCGCGAACCGAGTA
>JBGTKQ010000044.1:0-7990 GCA_041744555.1 Pyrinomonadaceae bacterium | reverse complement strand
TTACGAAAACGAATAACGCAAGCAAAAGTTCTTCTTTTCAGAGTGAACTAGAAGCCTCGGCGGAATCCGCAGGATCCAGCGAACACACTCCGGAAAGGATATCCACGAATAACCCACCATGCTAAAATCGCACCTGATCCGGCCGACTAGCGAATTACTTCTTGAACATCTTGCAACTTCGCAGTCCTGATAATTTTTGTGTGCGTCAATCCGAGGTGAAAATGAAATGGCCGAACATGTAGGCAAGTGTGGATATAAAGATCGCGAGAGGTAACCCATTCAGCAGAGCGGCATAAATCCATTCTTTGGCACCCGTAAACAACGCTAACCCGACGCTAACTGCGAATGCAAGGACGGGGCCAAGATAAAAGAACTCTGGCATGTTGATAGATGAAAGCCCTTTTCCAGTTATGACGTTTGCTAAAAAAATTAGTAGATATCCAGCGGAAGGAAGCGAAAGGAGAACTGGAAAAAGATATTTCATAAAGATTGGCCAAAGTGTAACATCTGCAGACTTGTAATACGTACTGCAAAAAGGGCTGAGGACGACGCCGCTCGTCTGACAAAGTGTTCCCGCACTAGACGCCCTGGCGGAATCCGCAGGATCTAGCGAACACACTCCGGAAATGATATCCAGAAATAACCCATCATGCTAAAATCGCACCTAATCCGGTCGGCTAAGGTAGAAACCAGTACTCTACACCTTTGGCGTGGGCAAGTTCGTCAGGGATAAGCCGCCGAAAGACTCGAATGCGCTTTCTAGCGATCCCGCGAGCCGTCAAAGCACGGACGACAAGGTTTTCTCTCTTGACCAGTACCGACCTCGATCTACCGTAGACAACGAGATTGCCTCTCGACTGAGGATTAGAATCAAGAAATCGGGCAAACATTCTTGAATAGTTAACGTCGGGACACTCCGAATCGTTGAAGAAAGTTTGTTCCGTCAGTTTGAAGGGTTTTGAAATATCCGAAAGGGAAAGAGGATTCACCATTGTCGCGACCGTTGGCTTTGGGCCAGAATTCGAAACTCGCCAGTATCTAGTGCGAACGTCGCCAACAGATTCTTCAAGTTCAAACTTTATTCGCGATCGATCGAAATTGCGGAACTCTAATTGGCTCAGTATCAATTCTTCCCTCCAAACGAGGGAACTCCGCTTTGATCTAGGTCCAGAATTTACAACGTAACCGTATGTTTCTGCGTGATTTGCCAGATCACTAAGGAATTGGTCGGTTAATCCACGGAATTCACTACACGGGAAGGTCTCGAGTTCTCCGATCAGAACTGGTTCGGTCTCTGCCTGACCATATAAGGATAACGGGACGCAGGCCAGCAAAAGTAAAAATAAGAGAATCCTAACTCGATACATAAATGATTAGCCTTTGTTTGAGTTCGTCTGAACGGGAACGATCCGACAATCGTGTTCCAGCACAACGTAATTGTAGCATTCAAGTTCCCCGCACTAGACGCCTCGGCGAGTACGAGTACAAACCCAACTGCCCATTTTGCGGAATTGTTTGAAGCGTTCGCGGACGAAACAGGTTCGACCGGGCGTGTTTCGAACCTTTATTGTCAACAAAGGCGTTCGGTAGTAATATGCCTATGTCTTTTATTTGCAATATGAAAACACGAGTTGGCGTGATATTTGGCGGGCGTTCGGGCGAGCACGAAGTGTCGGTGCGTTCGGCGAAAGCTGTGATCGAACAGATAGACGGCGAGAAGTATTCCGTTGTCCCGATCGCGATAGATAAAGACGGCCATTGGCTTAATCCGTTGGCTTCGTCGCAATATTTTTCGGACGAAATGGCTGCCAGATTACTCGACGGTATAGACGGTCCGGACGGTTCCTTCGGAATGCTGCCCGATCGGAATTATAACGGGCTGACATCGATCGCTTCGGGCTCAAGTCCGAGTATCGGGCTCGATGTCGCGTTTCCGGTGCTTCACGGAACGTTTGGCGAAGACGGGACGATACAAGGCTTGCTCGAGATGGCAGATATTCCCTATGTCGGCTGCGGTGTGCTTGCATCGTCGTGCGGAATGGACAAAACGGTGATGAAGGTTTTGTTTCGCGATGCGGGCCTCCCGATATGTAAACACGTTTGGTTTCTGCGGAGCGAGTGGGAAGCTGACACGGACAGAATGGTCGGAGATGTTGAGCGGACGCTAGGGTATCCGGTTTTTGTGAAACCGGCGAATCTCGGTTCTTCAGTAGGAATTTCGCGTGCGAACGATTCTATAGAACTTCGCAAAGCGGTGGAATTAGCGTCGGAGTACGACCGCAAGATCATCGTCGAAGAAGGCCTCACGATGCGTGAGATCGAATGTGCGGTTTTGGGCAACGAAGAACCGGAAGCGAGCCTGCCCGGCGAGTATATTATCCGCGACAGCACAAAAGCGTTCCTCGATTACAACGAAAAATACGCAGGCACGGGTAATAATCAATTCATCGTCCCGGCTCCGGTTTCCGGGGAATTAACGGAAAAACTCCGCGAGATGGCGGTCACGGCATTCAAAGCGATAGACGGCTCCGGACTCGCTCGCGTCGATTTCTTTTTGCGATACGATAACGGAATGCTCCTCGTGAATGAGATAAACACGCTGCCGGGATTTACAGAAACGTCTGGCTTTCCAAAGATGTGGGAAGGCACAGGCAAACCTTTTTCTGAAGTGATAGATAATCTGATCGTTTTAGCGATCGAAAGGCACGCAGACCGCGTGCGAAACAAAACTTCGTTTGGAAGTTAGCAATATACTTAAGGGGGAAGAAAAATGTCAGTAGCAAAAAATATTGAGATAACATCGACTTCGACCGTCGGGTTTGAAGACGCTGTAAAAAAGGGGATCGAGCGTGCCGGGCGAACAATAAAAAATATTCGCGGTGCCTGGATCAAGGAACAAAAAGTAAATATAACAGACGGGTTGGTCACGGAATACTGTGTGATGATGATCTTGACGTTCGTGCTGTCGGACGACGAATAGTCTATTTCGCTTTTTCAGAGTTGTAACCTTTGCGGGTGCGTATGGTCAATTTGGGCCTTGCGACCCGCAATTCTAATGCACGCCACTTGCCGTCTTTCTTCTCATTCTTGGGCGAGAAACCGATCGTGTATTGGGCACCGAGTTCGGCGACGATCTTCTCAAATGCTTCCCGCATTGCCGCTCCGCCCGGTGACGCGACAAACGTTCCGCCACTCCGATCCGCGAATTTCTTCAATGTGCCTGCGGCGGTCATTCTGTCTCGGGAAGATAGGTTTGCTGAAGACATATCGACTGTGTAGATAACGGCGTTTGCAGCGAGAGCAGCCTTTAGAGCTGTATCCGACGAACGGCCGCTCATCGTATCCGCACCATCCGATAAAATTATGATCGCCCGTCGTTTCTCGGTCCGTTCGCTCAATTCGATCGCCGCCCGATAAACCGCATCATTGAGTACGGTCATTCCGTAGGATTTCAGATCAAAGATCTTGTCGGAAACGTCTCGGCTGTTAGAGAAATCCTGAACGAGGGCAATTTTTGAATCAAATCGGTATATTGAAACGTTATCTGAAAACCGAAGACCGTCAAGAAACTTGATCGCTGCGGCCCGGGCAAGCGAAACGCGTTCTTCCATGCTTCCCGAAGTATCAAGCAAGATCACTGCTGCAAACGGTGTTTCTTCGGCCGTAAAAAGATCGATCTCTTGTTCAACGCCATCTTCGAAAAGCTTGAACTGCTCTTTCTTCAATCCGCCAACGCTCTTGCCCGATGTGTCTACGATGGTTGCATTCATCACAACGATCGATGAATCAACTTTGACTACATCATCCTCTTCAGTCTGTGCAAAAAGACTGTTGGAAAGGGCGAGAGTAAGCAGAACCGAAAGAACGAAACGCACGTAAGACTGCATCGCAAAAGGCATGGTGGTCATTTCTTAAGACGGAGAAATCGGGCAACTGAAATAATCATATTCGAGCTCTGGATCGCGGCGGCCGAGACGGTAAAGCGACTAGATTTCTTTAGCTCGCTGACCAGGTTAACGGTCGAGGTGCGTAGAAACTTAAATGCGTCTTTGACCCCGGAATTGCTTCCAACTTCCTTTTCGAGCTCTACCATTGACTGCTTGTCTGAATCACCGCCGAGATCTCTTCGGATACGCGAAACGACCTTTTCGAGAGCCTGCAGATCACGCAGGTCTTTCGCAGTGAACTTATTATTCTTTTCAAGCGAATATTCTAGCCTCTCGGAAAGAATAAGAGCTTCTTCACCACGGCCGAGCAATTCCTCGTGCTCTTTTCTCTCACGTTCGATACGACTCTTGGAAAGCTGTTCACGAATGGATTTTGGCCGGTCATCGTTTTGCGATGTTCCGCGACTTGGAAAAGGAGGCGGATTTATTTCACCCGAAACAGGAGGTTGGGCGTTGGCGGTCGAGACGGCAATTCCCACCACGATCAAAAACATTAAATAAAAGTTCAGCGTCTTGAACATCGAGTTATTGATCGATCGTTTGCGGAGCATCCAAAATATTACCGGTCAGACTTTCGACGAGTTTCGTTAAAAATTCCTCTTCAGCCAACCCAGAGCTTGTAAGCGTTCGCCATTCTGTGAACAGCCCGGTTCCAGCACGTCCCTCGACCTTTCCAATAACCGATACGTTATTCTTAATTCCGTCGATGGATTGTACCTGGATCGTAAGCGAAACTTGGGCCCGCGACCACGAAGTATCCTGAAAATCCAACAAAGCGTAACGCTTAATTTCGTTCGTCGCGATGACCTGGCCCTTACCGAAAACGAAAGGTTGTGTCACGATAATTCCATCGGTTAGTCTTGAAGACGCTTCATCCACGACCATCTTCCTTTCCTTCAAGACTTCCTGGATCGCTTCAACAAGGACATCTCGACGGCCGTTCAGCGGGTAAGGATTCGCTAAACGTTCGCGGACCTGGGTCTTGCCCTTTCCCCAATTGAAGGAACGGGTTGCATCACTTGTTCGCGATGTCGCTTTATTAGTCTCGTCCTTGATCGTTTGAGTCTGGGTATCAACGCCCTTTTGTGCGAACGATGCTCCGACACCAATGAGGATCAAAGTGATAAACGCGATGAAACTTTTCATAAAATTAAAAGTGCGGTCAATAGAAATATAACGCACTTTGGCCGTGACTGTGAAGTTCGATGTTTTAAGGTGTATGAGGGTTGTAACAGCCGCTTTATTGTGGCGTATCGGCTTCGCCTTGAATTTCCAGTAACAATAACTGTTTTAGAAACGCGTGGTGAGCAGCAAAACTCGCGATCGCCAATCCCGGCAAGCCGTCGAGAAATCCCGCCTTTAAGACAAAGCTCCGTACAAATGCCGAAGGACCGGCAAAAAGAATTTTGAAATAAGACGTTTTGCGTCCGGAGTAGTACATCGCCTTTGCCGCAAGCGGTGCGTATCTTTCGCCGATCATTCGATGATGGTGCATTGCACTCTGAACGCTGAAATGAAAAATGTTTTCATTTAATTTTGCGATGCGAGAACCGGGAGCCATTTCGACAGACTCATGAACAGGAACATCTTTCCATCGGCCCTTTGTTCGATCATAGAGTCGCAATTGAGCGTCTGGATACCAGCCGGAATGGCGGATCGCTCGGTTCATGTAGAACGCGAGCCGAGGGATCTTGAAGCCATCGGCTGTTGCCTTTGACGCCATTAAACTAATGATCTCTCTCTTAAGGTCGGGTGAAAGTTCTTCATCGGCGTCTAGGCTGAAAATCCAATCGTTTACAGCCAACTCGGCCGCAAACTGTTTTTGATCGGAGAATCCCGTCCAGTCCCTATGTTTAACCTTCGCACCGAATGAATCTGCGATCTCAATAGTCTTGTCGGTGCTACCAGAATCAACGACGATGATCTCATCTGCCCAGTCAAGGGAACTTAGAGCTCGGGCGAGCGAACCTTCTTCATTCAATGTGATTACCGTCGCACTAATTTTCACGAGAAAATTGTCGCAGAGAATGATTCGTTATAGAAATGCAGAAACGACCGAAGAAGTCTGGCTTCGGTCGTTCTGGTTGGAATGTAGCAGTCTATTTGTCGTCTAAAGGCGATTCGAGTTCGATGTTATTTCGTTCTAGCGTGACTGACGTTACACGATGGAGGTCGGCCAGCGCCTTTTGATAATCGGTTTCCGCTCGGATCTCGGAATTTCGGGCATTCGTCAATGCGTTCTCGCGCTGAAATAATAGAAACGTCGTAGAACGTCCGGCATCGAAAAGGCGACGTTCGCCCTCAAGCTGGATCTCGGCATTCTCGCGGGCTCTGCGCGACGTCGCGACAAGTTGTCTAGCGGTCTCAACGGCCTGAACTGCATTACGCACCTCGACAACGACGGCCTGTTCCTGCGCACGAGTCTGCGTCGCGATCTGGTTTTCAATAATGCGTGACCCGGCTAGATTTGCCTTCGCGGTCTCATTGCGAAACGGGAATGAGATAGTCACACCAAATGAAACATTCGGGGCGTCCGAACGAAACAGATTTTGAAACGAGCGGCCAAATCCGCCAAAAAGATACGAAGGTCCGGCCGGGATCAATATCGGGTCGTTTTGGATCGCAGGTAGAACTGGATCGCTAATCGCACGCAGTTGATTGATCGCGTTGAAGAAGCGCAGATCACCAATCGATGAATAAAGACTCGTCACAAATTCTTCATTGGTTCCACCACGGGCGAAGCCATCGAGCGAGACAGTCGTGTTAAAATCGATCTGCGGTTTTGTTTGATTTCGAAAGAATTTGATATCCAGATCGTTGATCTCGTTCGCAGTTTTCAGCCGGCGAAGTTCGTAGCGATTGGTCAGAGCGTCCTGCAATGCGGTGTCCAGATCGACTACCGTCGCGGCAATTACCGGAGCGTCCGTAGGAATGTAGGTTTGCGACCATTCGGGCGACATTGTGTCGCGTAAAATCAATTGCTTCAATCGGTTCTCAAAAATACTCACTTGTTGCGTCGATCGAAGTACACTGCCTTCCCGGGTCGCGAGTTCCGTTTCGACCTCGGCCCGGGCGATCGGGGCCGCCGCACCGGCGTCGATGCGGGCTTGGATCTGCCTAAGATTTTCTCGAGTTAGTTCAAGGTTTGCCTGTTGATTCTGCCGATCACGCAAGGCGAATACGAGGTCCCAGTAAGCGCCTTGAACCTGGCTGATGGTGTCTATCGTTGTCCGGCGGAAATCAAAATCATTCTGCTCAAGCCGTTTCCGCGCTATCTTCAAATTTCGCCGTGTATTATCTATACCAAAATTCCGCAGAAGCGGCTGGGTATACCGAAACCCTAGACTCGAGAACGAGGTTGCCGACGAACCCGAGGAACCAAGCGAACCCGAGCTGAGTTGGGCCTGAGCAAATGCATTCTCAGTACGATTGTTGTTAAAGAAGACCGTGTAATTACCGCCGCCGGGTTGAATTAAATGCTGCATGCTCGAATTGACGTTGAAATCATTTGTCGCCGCTGAACCGGTATTCGAGTTGCGTGTATATGTTGGCGAGATCGTAAAGACCGGATCGTAAGCACCGCGGATCGCTCGGATCTGCGTTGCCTGAAAGCGAACATCGTCTCGTGTAATTTCAACGGTGTTATTGTTCTGCAGGGCACGTTCGATGGCGTCGGCTATCGAAAGCGGAACCGTTACCGCATTTTGGACGCCCAACCGAGCCAATAAATTCACATCTGAAGAACGCGTCGGCTTATTGGCGTTGACAGTTGTATTCGGGGTGCTGAAATCAGGCTTATCTCGTACAACCACCGCCTGAAGAATATCTCGAAGCGCGGCCTGTTCATTATCATTTTGGGCGATCGAGGTGCCGACTCCCGCGCAAACAAAAACGATACAAAATGCAAAAGCCTTTGGACTTGAAAACAGTTTCATTATAAGTAGCTCCGTAACTAGAAACGAGCAAAAAGCGGCTCAAAAACTCAAACCGATACTACGACTATAAAAAACACATAGTTTCAACAATTTTGGGACGAACCGTTC
>JBGTKQ010000043.1:0-10701 GCA_041744555.1 Pyrinomonadaceae bacterium | reverse complement strand
ACTGCGGCGGCGGTTAGCTTGAGCGGGCGTGTGTTTTCGGCCGAAGGGACGGCGATACGCGGGGCGACGGTTACGGTATCCGGTGGAAGTTTGCTCGATCCGATAACTGTTTCAACCGGAACGTTCGGAGCGTTCGCGTTTAGCGGGTTGCGAGCCGGTGAGACTTATTTCGTTAGCGTGTTCAGCGGACGTCATGTGTTCGATGAACCGGTTCGGTCGGTGACGCTTAACGATGATCTGACGGATCTGGAGTTCGTTTCAGCTCCGGAATGATCCGGGACAGTATTTATTAGTTGACCGCTGCCGATAACCATCCAAGGTTCGGCGGCGGTTTTATTTGGCTGTGATAATATTTGGGGATATATGAAGTCGATATTTTCGAGCCTGCTTTTATTCGTGATGATATTTTCAAACGCTTTTGGCCAGATCGCCGCTAACCCGGAGCATTTCACCGTCTTTGACGGCATGGGCAAGCAGGTTAATCTGAACGCGATAACTTCGACGCTCGGGCAGTACGACGTCGTGTTTCTCGGGGAATATCATGACGACGCCGTCGGGCATGCGATACAGGCAGAGGTGTTTCAAACTGCCGTAAATCAGTTCGCAGGGAAGCGAAAGGTGTCGTTATCGCTTGAGATGTTCGAACGTGACGTACAGATAGTTTTGAACGAATACCTCGCCGGGCAGATCAGCGAAAATCATTTCATGCTTAGCTCGCGGCCGTGGGGAAATTACAAGACAGATTACCGCCCGATGGTCGAACTCGCGAAAGAAAAGAAGCTCGAAGTGGTCGCGGCAAACGCACCGCGGCGTTATGTGAATATGGTCTCACGCGGCGGGCGAGATTCGTTGGCTTCTCTATCACCAGACGCGAAAAAATGGATCGCACCGCTGCCATATGCGGACGCTTCGGATGCGTATTCCAAGAAGTTCAAAGCACTGATGGGCTCAAGCGGGGAAGCGGCAATGGGATTGGACAACATTCTTAGCTCACAATCGCTCTGGGATGCGACGATGGCATATTGGGTCGCGGAAAGCCTTGGGAGAAACAAGGGCTCGCTGGTCGTGCATTTAAATGGCGGTTTCCATACAGAAGCAAGATTGGGAACAGTAGAACATCTTCTCAAATATAAACCCGATGCTCGCGTGATGGTCGTAACAATTCGTTACGAGAAGGACTTTAAGACATTCGATTCGTCAAAACATACCGGGCTTGGGGACCTCGTTATCCTGACGGACTTCGCCCAACCTCGAAGCAAGAGATAACGGCTAGGTTCTCAAAACGTTTCAAAAAATTCGTTATCGGTCCGTTACTGAAAATGACTTCCATTTGCAGAATAAGCCTGAGTGTTTTTCGCAATAATGAGTATTGCTAATTAACGCCGTAAATAAAATTAAACATGGCTAATGTAACAGTGCCGCCTCACGAGTTGCATACTCCATATAGAACGAAAGATCTTTAGGATCGTTTCAACTAGTTAAGAGGTGAATATAAAGAGTCTGATAGATCTTGATCGGACCCCCGCCGATCAAATCAAAACGAGGAATATATGAAGTTTATAAATTATTTGTCGGGGACATCGCGAGCGATGCTTTCCGTGATCGCCATCGTTATAATGCTCTCGGCTCTTGCTTCAGCACAAGCGGGTCGCGGTGTTGCCGTTCGCGTGCTCGATGCGAACGGTGCGGTCATACAAGGAGCGACTGCGACGCTCACCGGTCGCAATATTCTTGAACGTGTTGTGATCACTAACGAAGTCGGCGAAGCTATTTTCGGGAATTTGCCCGATGGAGAACTCCGTATCAGCATTCAGGCGAATGGATTTGCGACGCAGTCAAAAGTTATCTCGGCCGATTCCAGCGAAAGTTCGATCAGCCTGAGCCTGCTTGCTGGACCGGTTACGGAATCGTTAACGGTAACCGCCGAACGAACGCAGGTCTCGTCGATGGAAACCGCAAAACCGGTAACGGTAATTGGGCGGGAAGAGATCGAACGAAAGGCGGTTAGCTCGATCGGGGATGTTTTCAGAAAATTACCGGGAACATCGACTGTGAATGAAGGAGCGTTTCAGGTTCGTCCACGAATTCGGGGACTTGATAGCAATCGCGTTCTTGTGTTGGTCGACGGCGAACGGCTTAACAATGCACGAACATCGACTCAGCAATCGGGCATCGAACTCGGGCTTGTTGAAACTTCACAGGTCGAATCTATCGAGGTCGTTCGCGGAAGCGGTTCGGTGCTTTACGGCACTGATGCGTTGGCGGGAACGATCAACATCATTACAAAAGACACGCCTGCAAGACGCGAGAAAGGCTTTCGTTTTGGGGCGACGCTCGACACGTTTTATAGCTCAAACGAACGCGGCCGCCGCGGGAATCTGGCGTTGACCGGTTCAAGCAATATCTTCGCGTTTCGGCTTGCTCAATCGCTCGAACGTTTTGGAAATTACAAGACAGGCAAACTGGAAGGAACCGTGATCGATGGTGTCTCGGCCGATGGTGAGGTTTTAAATTCGCAATCGCACGGCGGCAACACGCAGGCGACCGGACGGTTCTTTATCAACGACACGAACACGCTGAAGTTCAACTACGAACGGCGTCGGGCATCGAATATTGGTTCGGCTACATTAGTTGGGGTGTTCAATGGATTCTTTCCATTTTCTAATCGCGATAAATTCAGCGGACGCTACGACGCGGCAAATATTAGCGAAAACCTCGCACGCGTCTCTATCACCGGTTATTACCAAACGCAAGATCGTAACTTCACAAATATTCTTACCGTTCCGCCATTCTTGCCGTTCTTTCCGGGACAATATCAGTTCAGCGAAACTGTGACGAAGACCAAAACGGCAGGCTTTGATCTGCAAACGGATTGGACATTTGGAACTCGGTTGAACGTTGTCGCGGGTGCGAGTTTCTTCCGCGATACTAACAACGACGAACGGCTTGTGATCACGGGTTCCAGACCTACTTCGTCCAACCTTACGACATCTAATTCGCGAAGTGTTCCGGACGCGTCACTTTCAAACGTGGCTGCATTTGCACAAGGTGAATATCGGTTGACGAACCGTTTGCGGTTGGTTGGTGGCCTTCGTGTAGATCGATTTAACACAAAGGCTGAACCGACAATGCAATTTGCGTTACCGGCGTCTTTAACCGCGAATCAGATCGAAGATCTCGGGCTACAGGGTTTGACCGACGGTTTGAATGTCAAGAATAATTCGGTCACCGGCGATGCAGGAATTGTTTTCAGTGCGACGGGCAACGTGACGTTGTCGGCCCGCGTTGGCAGATCTTTCCGAACGCCGAATATTTTTGAGCGGTTCTTTACAGACTTCGGTTCGGTCGGCGGTTTCATCGTCGGCAATCCGAATCTTGCGCCCGAAAAAGGAATTAACTTTGATACGAGCGTTAAGGTTCGGACGAGTAAGTTCACAGCTTCGGCCACTTACTTCAACAATTATTACGAGAATTTCCTAGCCACTCAGACGGCACTCGACCGAAACGGAATGCCGATCGTGCTACCAAGGCCGGCTCCGCAACAGCCGATCCCAGTGTTCCAAACACAGAATTTAAGGCGTGCCAGAATTCAAGGCTTTGAAGCGGAGATCGAGGTGCCGATCAAGATCAGCCTCGGGTATCTGACGCCTTACGGAAACTTTAGCTATCTTCGCGGCGATGATCTTGATAACGATGTGCCGCTCGATACGATCAGCCCGCTCAGGACCAATGCGGGATTCCGCTGGCAGAACTTTTTGAAGAACTACTTTGTGGATTACAACACCCGCATTGTTGTGACCCAAAAGCGGCTCTCACCAGCGTTTTTACTTCCGGTTAATCAAGGCGGAAACGGCGGTGCCGAGCCCGGATTTGTTTCACACGATCTCTCAGGCGGGTATCAATTCAAACGAGAGAAGTTTAATTTCGGGATAAACCTAGGTATTTCGAACTTGCTTGACCGTCAGTTTAGCGAGCAATTCGTCTTTGCTCCGGCACGCGGCCGTTCCTTTACTGTTGGTACAACCTGGAATATTAAATAAGCGGGCAACGACCAAAATGAAAAGGCCCTGTCCTTTGCGGGCAGGGCTTTCAGTTGCTGGTTCAGGAACTTAACGGTAGATATGTTCACCGTTATATGTTTTCCATTCTTGATCGAAATAATCAGAATCTTCCTGCGAGCGTGGCGTAACACCGATTACAGTTCCGCCGTCTTTGATGCCGCTTTCGTAAACCTTAGCATGCTCTTCGGGGATGCCCCATCCGATCAATGCACCGGCTAAACCACCGGTCAAACCGCCGGCTCCTGCTCCGACCAAAGCCGCAACAAGGGGACCAGCGACAACGAGACCGAGGCCCGGAAGAACGACGTTTGTCCCGATCGCCGCAACTCCGCCGATGATCGCACCAAGTGTTCCACCGATAGCCGCACCTGTTCCCGTACCTTCAAGAGCCTTGCTGCCCAATTCGGTTTCAGGTTTTCCGTCACCGTAATAGCTGTCACGTGTTTTATCGGACATCATTACGTTGATCTCATCTTCAGTATAGCCACGTGCGAGTAGCGAATTGTATGCTCGCTCTGCTCCGTCCTGATTGCGAAACATTCCGGTCATTGGACGTGAATCTGTTTGTTGTGATACTGCGTTGTTCATAATTTCTCCTTTCAGTGGGTCTATTGTGACCTCAGGATTGGGAAACGCAATACGCGTACCGAAGAATGCAATACCGCTTAAACTTAGTACAGTGAATCACTTACAACGAGTTTCCTTTATTCAGGGATCGGGGATCGCTGTTCGGATATGGAACAATTCTATTCGCGAACGATACGGATACTACAACAAAAAGGAGACCAGCGAACGCCGATCTCCTCAATATAAGCCTTGGACGTTCGCCTACTTTTGTTGAACGGCGGTGAACACAATAACACCTATGCCAGGAACGTTCATCGTCCCGGTCATCTTGTTTCCGTCAATTTTTCCGTCAACGGTGATGACCGTTGGTTGTCCTTGTACATCGGCACTAAGTGTCGCGGTCATTGAATTTCCGTTGACCTTTCCTTTGTCGAAAGAACCGTTTCCTACCATCGACGCCATCGTGCCGATAAAGTCTGTACCGGTCTGTTTCAGATCGATGGAAAGATCGATAACCTGCCCGCCTGCATCGACAGTCATTATCCACTTCCCGTTGAGATTGGCAGATGTACCTGATGCTCCGGAAGCGGTCGACGAAGTAGGAGCCATTGGATCAGTGACCTTAACAGTTGTTACATCGACCGTAATCTCTTTAAGCCGGGTGGCAACCGCCGGCGACATCGAATCTTGATAGCGTCCACCGAGGTGTTTCGCAAGGAATTTCTCGGCGGCGGCCATCATCGCCATGTTGTTGACCGGACGTGCAAAGCCATGGCCTTCGTCAGGAGCAAGAATGTACTCGACCGGATATTTGCGGTCGCGAAGAGCGACGACGATCTGATCTGATTCACGCTGTTTCACACGCGGGTCGTTCGCACCCTGAACAACCATCAGCGGTGTAGTGATCTTGTTCGCATGGGCGTGCGGGGATTGCCGCTTCATCTGTGCAAGGCCTTCCGGAGTTCGCGGATCGCCCATTCGTTTATAAAATGTTTCGCGGATCGCTTCCCAATAAGGCGGGATCGAATCGAGCAGCGTTTGCAGATTCGAAGGCGGTACTATCGCAACCGAAGCTGCATAAACATCAGGCGTAAATGTAACACCTGCGAGAGCCGCGTAGCCGCCGTAACTCCCACCCATGATCCCGACTCGTTTCGGATCGACAATGCCTTGCTCAACGAGATGCTTTACGCCCCAAGTGATGTCGTCCTGCATCTTTTGTCCCCATTCGTTGTTTCCGGCGTTGAGGAATTTCTTGCCGAAACCTGTGGAACCTCGGAAGTTTGGTTGAAGCACCGCGTAGCCGCGATTTGCCAGAAACTGTGCATAAGTGTTGTAGCCCCAACCGTCGCGAGCCCACGGTCCGCCGTGCGGATTTACGACAAGCGGTAAACCTTTGGCAGGAACGCCCTTCGGAAGCGTTAGATAAGCAGGGATCTCAAGACCGTCGGAAGATTTGTAGCGAACGACCGTCATCGGTGAAAGTGACTTTCGGTCGATCTTTTCTCGTACCTGATAGAGCGTGGAAAGATTCTTAGAGTTGGTATCATAGACCCAGACCGTGCCGGGGTCGACGTCGCTGGAACTGACAACTACAAACTTTTTCTCGTCTTTGGTCAACGATTGGAAGTTGATATCGCGATCGCCGAGACGCTTCTTGATATCGTTGTAATACTCTTCGAACTTCTTATCTTTCCAATAAACACGAACTCGGTCGCCGTAGTACACGGTCGCGATGATCTGTTTCGATTTGCCCGAAAAGTTCATTCCGCTGAAGTCCACCTGGCCGAGCGGATCGCCCTCGACCTTTTCGACCTTGCCGGTCGCTACGTCCATTAATGCAAGTTCTATCAGATCGGCAGAACCTTTGTTCGTCTGGATGTAAACCTGTTTGTTGTTCTTATGGAATGCGATCGGGCCGCAGGTTTCGAATGCATTGCAATCGTAAAGCTTGGTCGCCTTGCCGTCGGCTTCTATCCGGAGAATCTCGGTATCGCCGTTCTGTGCCGAACGGACCGCAAGCCGTAGCTGATCGGTGTGATCAAAGATCATTCCTTGATAACGGTCTTTGTTCTCGGAAATGAGAGTGCGTTCGCCAGTCGAGATCTTTACTTTGTATAGGTCGTGCCAAGCCTTATCTCTCTCGTTGATACCGACATATATCGCGTCCGGATCCGACTCGGGAACATGCTGGATGATCGCCCGAATGCCTTTTGCATCGGTGATGTTCCTAGCAGTAGGAACGGGTGAACCAGCCGCCGGTTTTGCTGCCGGGTCGACCGCAAAGACGTTAAAATTCTCGTCGCCGCCGTTGTCCTGAACGAACAGTATGTACTTGCCGTCCTCCGACCAGAAATATTGGCGGACGGGTCGCTTTTGGTCGTTCGTCATCGGACGTGCCGCAGCGAACGGTTCATCAAAGCCTTTGACCCACACGTTTAGCGTGCCGGTCAGCGGTTTTACGAACGAGATGTATTTTCCGTCGGGAGAGATCTGTGCTCCGGCGTACTCTGGATTATCAAAGAACACCTCGCGATCGATAAGGGCCGGTTGCTGTGCCGAAATTGAGACTGCCATAGCGAATGCGAATAGAAACGTTGCGATCAAGGTAAGCTTGTTTTTCATAGTCTTTGTGTTGTGTAAATTACGTTTACGAACCTCGCTTTTTCAAAGTTCCGAATTTAATCCCATGCCTCGAAGTGCCAATTGCGTTTCCTAAACTTCGATTCATCCCAAAAGCTTTTGTGCAGATCTATCGATGGATCATCCGAATGACCAAGCACTATGCTGACGACATCATATCGATAAGCCATCTCTGTAACACCAAATATCCGTAGATAGATCTTAGCCGTTCGCGTGATTTGTCTTTGCTTGCGAAGTGTAACAGCGGCGAGAGGTGAAGCACCATCATCGAGCACGCGAGTCTTCACTTCGATGAAACAAAGCGTTTCGCCGTCGAGTGCGATAAGGTCGATCTCGCCCGTTATTTCGGCTCCGTTGGAGTTTCGACCGACCGGCGTTTTGAAGTTGCTCATCACCAGCCGATAGCCGAGCGAAACTAGATGATCCGCCGCGAGCTCTTCGCCTTTTGCACCGACCGTGCTTGTATCAGACGTGCCGTGACGCTTATTCTTTAACAAAGAAGTTTCACTCTTAAACATTTCGAAAAAGGGGAAAATTATGTTCGCGAATTATATCAAAGCTTCTCTCTCATTGGTAGGATTGGTATTGGTTGCTGTATGCACGGGCATTTCACAGCAACCTGCAAACCCTCCGAGGCCCACGCCGACGCCATTTCCGATCGCAAAAACGTTGCCGGAGACCGTCCAGGTCGATAAACCGCTTGTAACGTCGGTCGATCCAAAGACCCTGCTCGAACCGTTTCACACGGAAAGTGCTAGACGAGGTTCGCGTGTCGTTCCGCAGCCTGAAGGTGCGAAATTGACCGTACCCAAGGGCTTCAAAGTGAGCGTTTATGCCGAAGGCGACTTTGTCTATCCGCGTTGGATGGCATTGGCTCCGAACGGCGATGTGTTCGTTGCGGATTCGCGTGCGAACCGCATTCTCGTCCTGCGTGATACCAATAAAGACGGAAAAGCTGACCAGCGTTGGGTTTGGTCGAATAAACTTTCGCAGCCGTTTGGGATGGCTTTTCACAAGGACTGGTTCTACGTTGCGAATACCGATTCGGTCATTCGTTTCAATTACAAGTCAGGCCAGACCGAGGCTAGTGGCGAACCCGAACGCATCGTCGAGCTAACCGCAGGCGGTTATAACCAGCATTGGACACGCAACATTCTATTCTCGCCTGATGGTAAGAAGATGTTCGTTTCGATCGGTTCCGCATCGAACGTTGACGTTGAGGCTGATCCGAGACGTGCTGCCATCTCGATCTATGATCCGGACGGAAAGAACCACAAAATATATGCTGGTGGTTTGAGAAATCCGATCGGGTTGGCGTGGAATCCAAAGACAGGTGAACTGTGGACCGCCGTAAACGAACGCGATGGG
The DNA here is from genome assembly GCA_041744555.1 of Pyrinomonadaceae bacterium. Taxonomy (GTDB): domain Bacteria; phylum Acidobacteriota; class Blastocatellia; order Pyrinomonadales; family Pyrinomonadaceae; genus OLB17. Next base: position 2,062 of record JBGTKQ010000043.1, on the reverse strand, counting down.
CTTGGGGATGACCTCGTGCCCGATTACGCGACCTCGGTCAAAGAAGGCGGCTTTTATGGCTGGCCGTATTCATACATCGGGCAGAATGAAGACCCGCGACGCAAGGGTGAATCGCCAGAGCTGGTAAAGAAGTCGATCGTGCCGGATGTGCTCTTTACTTCACACGTCGCCTCTCTCGGAATTCAATTTAACAACGGAAAGATGTTTCCGAAGGAATATCAGGGCGATGCGTTCGTTGCGATGCATGGCTCGTGGAACCGAGCGAAGCTTTCCGGCTACAAGGTCGTGCGGATCAAGTTCGATAACAAAGGAAAGCTAGAAGGAAACGCGTTCGAAGATTTCGTTTCAGGCTGGCTGCCGGATGAGAGTTCAAATGAAGTTTGGGGAAGGCCGGTTGGATTGCTCTTTTTGACTGATGGTTCAATGCTGATCACCGACGATGGTGCGATGAAGATCTGGCGAGTAACCTACGGCAAATAGCCACGTTTAAATAAAAGAAGAGCCGCGGAAGAAGACAGGCACTCCGCGGCTTTCTTATTGGCTCAAATCGTAATTTACGACTTGGGCATTAGGACTGTGTCAACAACGTGGATAACGCCGTTCGACTGCATTACGTCAGCGATCGTAACAGTCGATTTGCCGCCTTTCTCGTCTGTCAAAATGACCTTTGCTCCATCAAGCGAAGCCGTCAGCGTTCCGCCGGCAACTGTCTTGAAGGTCGCTTTGCCGTTGCCTGCTTCGATAGCTTTTGCGATCGACGCTGCATCTTGCTTTCCGGCAACAACGTGATAGGTAAGAATTCCCGACAATGCCTTTTTGCTTTCCGGCTTCATTAGCCCATCGAGGGTTGCCTTCGGAATCTTATCAAAAGCTGCATTCGTTGGAGCAAATACCGTGAACGGACCTGCACCCTTGAGAGTTTCGACCAGCTCAGCCTGCTTAACCGCTGCGACAAGCGTTGTGTGATCTTTCGAATTTACAGCGTTATCAATAATATCCTTCGTCGCGAGCATCGCTGCTCCACCGACCATCGGATTGTTATTCATTGCTGAATTGCTGTTAGACATTGAATTGGATGAATTCATCGGCATTGAAGAATTCATAGGCATCGTTGTGTTTGCCCGGTTCATTGCGACGTTTACTGATGTGTTTGTTGCCGGTGCTCCGCAGGCCGATATCATCGTAACTGCTGCGAGCGTAGCCGAAAGTGTTAATGTAAGTTTCATTTGCGTCTCCTCAAAAAAAATATGAACGCCTCTTGCCAACAGCTTCTTTCAAAACATTGAGTAGAACCCAACATTCTCCTGAAAACAAAAGATGTTCTGGACACGCTTTCGCCTAGTTCACCTGTTTGGATTCAATTTAAGGCGAAGTATTCTTCGGGCTAAGTTCTCGGGCGTAGCCCGGGGAAAAACGCTCGATGACACTTGTTCTTCGGATATGCAGGCGAGCTTGGCTAATCGGTGGACCTTGACGTCCATTGTGTCTTTGACTTTATTTTTTGAACCCTCATTTGGTCAGCGAGCCGTACAGCCACATAACCACGACTAAAAGAACCGGGCTAAGGTTTATTGAGGCGGCGATCCACCAGAAATTGCTAGGGTCTTTATTGTAGATCGAGTGAATGCCTTTAGCGGCAAAGAGGATCGATATGATCGAGCAAAAAAGAAACAGCCCGTATTGTATGATTACGGGCGACCAATTCTCCCCCGGGCCTGACCAGAGCAGTCCAGACGTCCATAACCCCAAGTGAACCCAGAAGGCGAGAGTCGGCAAGGCAGCTAAAAAGACGATCAATGGATTGCTCATATGCAGGTAACGAACTTGACACTTAAAACGCCGGTTCCTCGTAGATGCCGTACACGTCACGGAGGGCGACGCATATTTCTTCTACGGTTGCGTAGGCGGCGACGGCTTCGATGATCGCGGGCATTGTGTTGGTGTTGTCGCGGGCGGCTAGTTTTAGTTTATCGAGCGAGTTCGAAACGGCACCTTGATCGCGGGTCGATTTAACGTGTTCGAGCCGGAGCAGTTGGTGATCGCGGACGTTTTCGTCGATCTG
>JBGTKQ010000042.1:0-9231 GCA_041744555.1 Pyrinomonadaceae bacterium | reverse complement strand
CGAGGCCCGTGCCTTTTACATCGGAGCCGGAATCCGCGACGCGATGAAAACGCTTGAACACGCGTTTGAGATCGGAGGTCGGAATGCCGACGCCATTATCGCGAATGACGATCGCGACCTTACGATTGAGCGACGACGGCCTGATCCGAACCGAGATCCTTCGCTCGTAGCCGGAATACTTGACCGAATTGTCGAGCAGGTTGACGAACGCCGTGTTCAGTTCGTCCGCGTCGGCGGAAACGAGAAGCGGTTTCTCGGAAGGAACAAGCTTGATCGCGCCTTCGTCGAGATTGTAGCTCGTGCAAATCGTTTCGACCGCGTCGGTAACGATCGCGTTGATATCGACGTCCGTCACATTGAATGCACGTTTGCGTTCCTGTATCTGCCCGGCTTGCAAAACGGTCTCAACCGTTCGCAAAAGCCTGTCGCTGTCGGCAAGCATGATGTCGTAAAACTCAGCACGCTTTTCTTCCGTGACCTCGCGGGATTTCAGCGTTTGCAAATAAAGGCGAATGGACGCGATGGGCGTCTTTAGTTCGTGTGTGACTGCGTTTAGAAACGCGTCGTGACGCTCGCTGCGTTTTATTTCTCGGACAAGGAACACGGTGTTGAGGATCAGGCCGGTCGTAATTAGGGCGAAGAAAATAATGCCTAGAATGAGAACTGCGACTTCACGTATGCTGAGCAATATCCACCCGACATTGAGCGCGATCGTGAGCGCCGAAAGGCTGATGCCGAGCACGAGGAAGAATATCGCTGTTTTACGCCGTCTCATTGTCCGTTACAGTTTAAAAGCAAAAAGGCAAAAGTAAATCCGTGATCTACGATTGCCTTTCCGAAGTTACGGTCTAGGTTCTAAATTATGCTGATTCGGTTGCGTGGATCAGGTCGGTCGAATCCGCCTGAATCCGGTTCTTTTCTTTCTTTTCGCTATAAGCGTAAACGTCGGTTATGAGGCCAGTCATCTCGAACAAACGGATCGTGATCCAGTTGATGTCGATCTCGTACCAAGCCATACCGTGTTTTGCCGAACGCGGGAAAGCGTGGTGGTTATTGTGCCAGCCTTCGCCCCAGGTCAAAGCCGCGACCAAAGCGTTGTTACGCGAATCGTCGCGTGTTTCAAACCTGCGTGTTCCCCACAAGTGGGTTGCCGAGTTGACCAACCACGTGAAGTGCCAGCCGACCACCGTTTTAACGAAAACGCCCCAGACCACCATGGACCAACCGCCGATAGCGAAAAGTGCGACAGCGGCGATTATGATCGGGATAAAATAATACTTGTTGATCCACTGATGAAAGCGATCATTTGCGAAGTCCGGGCAATACCGTTGCATGTCTGCCCACGTCTGCTGTTGGGCTTTTCCGCGCATTATCCAACCCATGTGCGACCAATAGGTACCAAATCGCGGGCTATGCGGATCACGTTCAGTTTCGGTGAAAGCATGGTGAACACGATGGGTTGTTACCCACGTCAACGGGCCCGATTGAAGCGCGAGCGTACCGATCACGCTAAGCGTATATTCAAACCATTTGTGAGCCTTGAATCCGCGATGTGTTAGCAAGCGGTGATAGCCAATACCGACGCCGAGACTTCCCGCAAACCACCAAAGAATTAGAAAGGCGAAAAGGTTTGACCAGCTAAATGTAAAAAAGGCGGCGACCGCCACAATGTGAAACAGTGTAACGAACACTAAGGTGTTCCAGTTGATCTTATTGCTATCGTGTTCAAGCGACATCTCGTTCTGCATAGTTCCCCCAAGCTCGGTAATCCTAAATTCTGCGGAGAGCGAATCTCCATTCAAAAGCCTAACAGGTATCATCGACGATGAATGTAAGAGTTTTGTAAGAGTTGAAATGTTCGGTATCGCGGATCAAACGCGGCACTATTTGATCCGCGAGTTTGTTTCACTTCGGTTTCAAAGCGTAAATTAATGCTCAATGGCGAGAAATCGGAAATCGAAGTTCCTGCTTTACCTTGAGTATGCCGTTGCGAAAACGATACTTTTCGTTTTGGGCGCATTGCCGCGTCGTGGGGCGATCGGTTTTGGTATATTCGTCGCGAAGTTCGGCTTCAAATTGCTCGGCAGGCTTCGCAAGACCGGACTACGGAATCTTGAACTCGCATTTCCTACAAAGGCCGAAGACGAGCGGCTCGAGATCTTAAAGGGCACATTCGAAAACCTCGGGCGCGTCCTAGGTGAAGTCAGCCAATTTCACAAATACACCCGCGAAGATCTCGCTCGCATCGTAGATTTCCAGTTCGACGAAGAGACGACGAGGCTTTACGAACAAGTTAAGCGTGAGAAGCGTGGAGTCGTGATCACCACGGGACATCTCGGTAACTGGGAGATGCTTGTTTTCGCGTTCGCCGCATTGTACGAGCCGATGTCGTATCTTGCCCGACCGCTTGATAATCCGCTGCTTGAAGAGCTTACGGTTGGAATACGCACTCGCTTTGGAGCTCGGCCAATCAACAAGGCAAATTCGGCAATGCTCGCGATAAAGCTTTTGCGCGAAGGAGAGATCTTGGGTGTTCTGGCCGATGTAAATGCGCATCCAAAAGAAGGCGTGTTTGTTCCGTTTTTTGGAATAGAATCTTGCACCACAGCCGGTCCGGCAATGTTTGCAATTCGTACCAACTCGATCCTTTTTCCGATCTTTTGTGTGTTCGATAAAGAAACCGATCGCTACAAGATCGTTCGCGGTGCCATGATCGAACCTGTTATTTCGGGCGCCCGAACCGCAGACGTTATCGCGACGACCGCAGCTTATACATTTGAGATCGAGAAAATCATTCGTGCTTACCCGGAGCAATGGCTTTGGATACACCGCCGCTGGAAAACACGACCAAAGGGAGATGAAACAGTCTACTAACTAATTTAGGTCGACAGCTAAAGGAGAAATTATGCTGAGAAGAACTCTAATTCCTTTCGTATTGGCCGTTTTATTTATCGCTTCGTGCTCGCAAAATTCGGCTGATCCATTCGCCGGACAATGGATCGATCTATCGCATGATTTCTCCGAAGAAACGATCTATTGGGTGACCGCCGAACCGTTCAAACGAACAACGGTCGCGGAAGGCACTACGGATAAAGGCTTCTATTATTCGGCTTATAATTTTTCCGGCGCCGAACACGGCGGAACGCATCTCGATTCGCCAGTCCATTTCGCCGAAGGTAAAAAGACCATCGATCAGATCGAGATACAAAATCTGGTCGGCGAAGGCGTGAAGATCGATGTTTCGGCAAAAGCATCGAACGACCGCGATTATCAGATTTCGATCGACGACATCACGGTGTGGGAAGCGGCGAACGGCAAGATACCGGAATGGTCGATCATACTTTTTCAAACCGGTTTCGGTTCGAAATGGCCGAACGTAATGGAATATCTCGGGACCGATCAAAAAGGCCCGGACGCCATCAAAGACCTGCATTTTCCCGGCCTACATCCGGACGCGGCGAAATGGCTGGTAGAAAACCGCAAGTTCAAGGCCGTCGGACTCGATACGGCGAGCATCGATTTCGGCCAATCTACTCTCTTCGAATCGCACGTCGCTCTAATGACCAACAACATTCCGGCATTCGAGAACGTCGCAAATCTCGACAAACTTCCGGCAAAGGGTTTCAAGATAATCGCACTTCCGATGAAGATAAAAGGCGGTTCAGGCGGACCGTTGCGGATCGTTGCACTTATTTCCGCACCTGCGAATTAGGTTGCGTGTCACGAGTAACAATTTGCGGGTGAAGTATTCCATCGATAGGAAGCATAATCGGCGTGGCTCCCGATTGCTTCACAATTACGGCTAAGCGAACGACATCCATAAACTTCGTTTCGCCTTTCGCGATAAGGGCAACTGATCTCTCGACGCCATCACCATCGTTGGCAAGAACCTGATGCTCTTCTCTTTGTTTAAAGACCTCACGAAGTCGTTCGGTAAGCTTAACCGGTTCGGTTAGCACTCCGTTGGTTTCGGAATTAAGCGTCAAGGCTCCGTCAGTTTCGAGGTTAACGATCAGCGGTATGCCGTCATTGGGTAATACGGCACCTTGACACGCGGAAACGGCATTGTTTCGTTCAAAGTTTTTGTCTTGCCACCAAATTGAAAACACACAATGGTTTTCACCGGGTGATAGTTGAGGGTCTTGCGACGGTGGAATTCGGACAACGACCGATTCAATAACCGGCTCCGTGAGAGAAGAGACAGTTTTCGTCCTATCGACGGAAACGTTGCATCCGCCACAAATCAAAATACAAACGAGTACGAAATGCCCTCTCATTATTTTTGACCTTTTCGTGCCTGGGACTGCACGGCGGTGATCGCAACGGCATCGACAATATCTTCGGCCTTGCAGCCGCGGGAGAGGTCGTTGCAGGGACGGTCGAGTCCTTGAAGTATTGGGCCGATCGCGGTTCCGCCGGTGAGGCGTTCCGTTAGTTTGTAAGCGATGTTGCCGGAATTTAGGTCAGGGAAAATTAGCACGTTCGCCTTTCCCGCAACCGGCGAACCGGGAGCTTTCGAGTCAGCGACAGATGGAACCAACGCGGCATCAGCCTGCAATTCACCATCGATCGGGAGTTCCGGCATTCTCGCCCGAACGGTTTTCGTGGCTTCGATCACTTTGTCGATCGACTTGTGCTTCGCGCTTCCCTTTGTTGAAAAAGAAAGCATCGCAACACGCGGCTCGACCTGCAAAAGAGCGCGGCACGATTCCGCCGAAGCGATGGCGATCTCGGCGAGTTCGTTAACGTCCGGATCGATCACGACGCCGCAATCGGCATAGATCATTGAGCCTTTCGAGCCGATCTTTTTGTCGGGAACCGTCATTAGAAAAAACGACGAAACCGTCTTGAAACCTTCGCGAACACCGATGCAGCGAAGAGCGGCTGCGACGGTGTGAGCGGTCGTATTCGTCGCACCTGCAACTGAACCGTCCGCTTTACCCTCACGTACAAGAAGGTTTCCATAGTAAAGCGGATCTTTCACCGCCTGTTCCGCTTCCTCAAGGGTTGTACCCTTTGCCCGGCGAAGATCGTAGTAGAGCGTTGCATATTTCGCGAAATCCGCTGAATTTCGATGATCCAGGATCGAAACGCCGTTCAGGTTAACGCCATTTTCCGCAGCGAGCGACTTTATTTTTTCTTCGTCGCCCAAAATAGTGATCGTCGCGATGCCTTCGAGAGAGCATATTTCGGCAGCCTTCAACGTCCGAATATCGTCGCCCTCGGGCAAAATTATGTGCTGCCGGTCGGCAGCAGCGCGTTTGCGAATCTGTTCCAGGATCATAGGTGGCCTTTTATTCTCTCGAATTTACCATACAACTGGCGCCGCCGAAACTTGCACAAAGCTTAGGTTGTTCCTAGACTTAGGGAACCCCGAGAAGTTGAGACTAAAATGAGCGAAACAAGAGCCGTGCAAACCAGACCGATGAAGCGTGAGGCCCGCGGGCGAATGGGCAATTTACTTATGTTCTTGCCGAACATGGTTCGTCTTCTCGGGCGATTGCTTAAGGATTCGCGAGTGCCGACAGCCGAGAAAGGACTGTTCCTTGCGGCGATCGTTTATGTGATCTCGCCGATCGACCTTATTCCCGACATCTTTCCGTTTATTGGCCAGGTCGATGACATTTATATGGTCGCCCTAACACTTTTGCGACTCGTTAACCGCACGGATGAAAAGGTTGTTCGCGAACTTTGGCCCGGAGGCGGCGACATTGTTTCGCTGTCCGATTCGATCGCCGGTATCGCGCCGATGCTTCTGCCAAAGCGTGTTGCCAGAGTTCTTACTTCGCGTGTGGAACTAGCACCGGCCGGTCAAATGCTTCGCGGAATTGGGAAAACCGGAGAACCTTTAATGGTCGAGATTCCGGAACCCGAAAAGATAGAGGTTGATTCGCGTTCGAAAATGACGAATTGATCCATAAGATTTATTTGGATTTTCGTATAGTTTGCAACTATATACTGCGTAGCTCGTAACTTATTCCATATTGAAATGCTGAATGTTCAGCGAGGTCTGCGTCCCGGTTTTCCCGAAACCGATGGTCAACGCCTATAATTTATGTTCGAACGCTACACCGAACGATCACGCAGGGTAATATTTTTTGCACGGTATGAAGCCCTCCAATACGGCTCGCCGGTCATTGCTCCCGAACATCTGCTTCTTGGGCTGATGCGGGAGGATAAAACTGTAGGTGCACGTTTTTTCCCTTACAAGAAATCTATTACCGTTGACGCTGTCCGACGCGAGGTCGAAGAGCGGATCGTTGTCCGCGACCGCATTCCCCAATCGGCCGAACTTCACCTTTCGCCTGAAACCAAAAGAATTCTTTTTTACGCGAACGAAGAAAGCCGTCATTTGAAAACGAGACACGTTGGTCCCGAGCACCTTCTTGCCGGAATGCTCCGCGAAGAACGAACGGTCGCTGCCGAAATATTATTTCAAAATGGCCTTCGTGTTCAGGACGTTCGCGACGAGATCGGTCGGCAAACCGGCCTTCCTGCACTTCTTCGCGAAAATGTAAAAGAGGAATCGAAAACGCCAAGTCTCGCGGAATACACGCGTGATCTGACAGCCGAAGCCGCGAAAGGAAAACTTGATCCGCTTGTTGGCCGAAAGCCTGAGATCGAAAGGCTTATCGAAATACTTTGCCGACGAACGAAGAACAATCCGGTGCTAATAGGTGAAGCGGGTGTGGGCAAAACTGCGATCATCGAAGGCCTTGCTCAATTGATCGTTGACCGACAGGTTCCGACCTATCTAGAAGAAAAACGAATACTCACGCTCGATCTTTCGTCAGTTGTTGCCGGAACGAAATACCGCGGCCAGTTTGAAGAACGTCTAAAAAAGATAATGGCCGAGTTGCGGGAAAATCCGCACAATATCGTTTTCATTGATGAGATTCATACATTGGTTGGTGCCGGGTCGGCCGAGGGAACGCTCGACGCGGCAAACATTCTAAAACCGGCACTTTCTCGTGGCGAAATTCAGTGTATCGGTGCCACAACGCCTAGTGAATATCGCCGTTCCGTGGAGAAAGATCGTGCTCTTGAAAGGCGTTTTCAGGCCGTAAAGGTCGAACCGCCAACCGAACCCGAAGCGATCGAGATCATCCGCGGCATCGTTGATCGATACGAGGCTTTTCACCAGATTCGATATACGCAAGAAGCTCTCGAAGCTGCAGTCTTTCAATCAAACAGATATATTCCGGATCGGTTCTTGCCGGACAAAGCGATAGATGTTCTTGACGAAGCCGGCGCCAGGGCGAAGCTTAGGCACCAGCAGGAGAATGTCGGAGAACCTTCATGGAAAGAAGCCGTCGAAAACTGGAAGCGTGCGGCGGCGAGTGAAGATCAATTGATCTCGTACGAACTCCGAAGTATCGAAGATTCTTTCTTGACAGTCGAGGTTCGCAAAGACGATGTCGATGAAGTTATCGCCCGATGGACCGGCGTTCCGGTCAGCTCGATCAAGCTCGAAGAGGCAGCCAAACTGCTCTCGATCGAAACCGAACTTCAAAAGCGCATTATTTCTCAAAGACCCGCGATCTCGTCATTGGCACGTGCCATTAGGCGTTCGCGTGCGGGACTAAAGAATCCAGATCGGCCAGTTGGTTCGTTCCTCTTTCTCGGACCGACCGGTGTTGGAAAGACTGAGGTCGCACGCACTCTTGCTGATTACCTCTTTGCATCCGAACGTTCGCTGATACGTTTTGACATGAGCGAGTTCATGGAAAAACATGCGGCCGCAAAATTCATCGGTTCGCCTCCGGGATATGTCGGCCACGAGGAAGGCGGCCAGTTGACCGAACGACTTCGAAGGTCGCCGTATTCTATCGTGCTTTTTGACGAGGTTGAAAAAGCACATCCGGATGTTTTCAACATGCTCTTGCAGGTTTTTGAAGATGGTGTGATCACCGATTCGATGGGAAACACGGTCGATTGCAAACATGCGATCTTTATAATGACCTCAAACATCGGTGCTCGTACGATCCAGAAACGCGGCAACCTTGGATTTCAGGCCGGCGGCGATGTCTCACGCGAAAATCTTGAAAGCCAGGTTATGACACAGGTAAAACAGACGTTCGCACCGGAATTCATAAATCGACTGGACGAAATAATTATCTTTGACGAACTGACGGACGTAGATCTTGCTCAGATCGTCGATCTTCAGATAGAGCGCTTGAATATGATGCTTGAGAAGAAAGAACTTACACTCACCATCACCGACGAAGCGCGAGATTGGCTTATCGAAAAGACTTGTGCGGATCGAATGTACGGAGCAAGGCCGTTGAAGCGTGCATTGCAACGATACGTTGAAGATGAACTTTCGGAAGCTTTGATCCAAGGCGAGATCACTGAAAACAGCGACGTTGAGATATTTGTGCTAGACGGAGAACTGAAGCTTCGCGAAACTCTTCCCGCTGTCTTCGAACAAAGTTTGATAGCCCGTAACTGACCGCATAGCACAACTTATTGGCTGGCGACTTTCATACAGCTCCTCAAACAAGTAACGAGTTTGGACGAAAACTGCTTTCGAGAAACCTTTAAGAGGGATTATTGCCATGATTCGCCGTCGGCGTAAACTTCCTTTTTCCAGATCGGAACGGTGCGTTTAAGCTCTTTAATAAGCCATTCGCAGGCCGCAAATGCAGCCTTTCGATGTGATGCCGCGACCGAAATAACGACGCTTGTTTCGCCGATCTCAAGTTTCCCCAACCGATGAACGATGCCGACGTTAGTTATCTCAAACTCCGCCTTAACCCGCTCGATCAGCTTCGCCATTTCCTTCAAAGCCATCGGTTCATACGCCTCGTAAATCAAAAATTCAGTCTCGCGAACCGTCCCGTCCTTCTGTTTGGTGTATTTGCGAGCGTAACCATCCAGCGTGACCGTAGCCCCGCACTCCGCCGACACAACCCGACGCGAGACGGAGGCAATATCGATCGGCTCAGTTGTAAGTTCGTAGAAATCCACTATGGTTTGTCTATCTGAGAGCGCAGATTTTCGGCAATTGCCCCCAAAGCTGTGGGTGAGATTCGACAAGTCTGGCAATGTCTGCAAGATCTTTCAATCTTTTGCTTTGTCGTCCCGTCGGGTCGCTCCAGGCACGCATCTTTCCTTGCAGAGTGTCTTTCAACGGGAAGCCTTTGAAGATGAATCCGTCGCCGTCCTGAGCGATGCACCAAACAAGATCCTGCCCAACCTTGGCGACAGTCCGAGAGAATTCATCCGCAT
>JBGTKQ010000041.1:0-10836 GCA_041744555.1 Pyrinomonadaceae bacterium | reverse complement strand
TCAGCGGCATGTAAACTTTTTGGATCGTTTGCGAATTTGCAAACCCTTCGATCGTCGGCGCTACATCGCGGATCTCTTTCTTCTTCGCGGCCATGATGCCCTTGAGCGAAGCATACCGGATCTGCGAAATGCCTGATTGGATCGTTAGCAAAGCGGGAAGTTTATAGGTAAACCATTGATACCAGCCGCTTTCGAGTTCGCGTTTAACACGCAGTGTATCACCGAGCGAACCGCGGTCGATCTCGATAATCAGTGTCGCGTGCGGTATGCCGAGCATCTCCGCCAATACCACGCCGGTCTGGCCGTAGCTCGCATCGTCAGACTGAAGACCTGTGAAAACCAGGTCGGCATTTTCGTCGCGGATCGCGTCAGCGATAGCTTTTGCGATCTGATAAGGCGAAAGCTTGTTAGCGTTATCGGCGACGATGTGTATCGCGCGATCGGCACCGCGAGCAAGAGCATCTTTTATAACCGTCTTTGCTGTTTGCGGCCCAAGCGAACAAACGACGACCTCGCCTTCGCCCTTAGCCTCTTTTACACGAAGAGCTTCCTCAAGTGCGTAGCCATCGGATTCATTAGTTTGCAAAGCTACATCCGTTTCGTTGATCCATTTTTCGTCCAAGCCGATGCGAAGGACGGCGTCCTTGTTCGCGACCTGTTTCATCAGAACGATTATCTTCATATACGAAAAGATTATCACAAAATGAATGAGTGTTCATTCATCCAAAGCTATTCACCGGATATTTTTTTATAATTGACTTCGCCAAATTTTCGCTGATTTCGGTGTGGCGAGGAACGGGTTGGGATTGTTTGTTTTATCGTTGGTGTACCAATCGTGCTTGCCGCCGTGTCTCGACAAGACGCAACCCATCGACTCAAGCCTATTGATTAGTTCTCTATGTTTCACTACGCAACGACGAGTTCTTCAACGCGCCGAACAAAAAGCACTTTACCTGACTCAAGATCGACGAGCAGATCTTTCAGATACTCCATCAATTCGCTTTTCGATAACCCCTGAGTCTCGTAATCGGGGTAGTCGTTCAAGTGGCCGATGAAGAACTCGCCCTCCTGTCAAAATGTGTACTCCAAAGTTCTCATATCCATTACTCCGAGTATCGCCTAAAGATCAAGCTGGCGTTCGTACCGCCAAAACCGAAACTGTTCGAAAGCGCAAATTCGACTTCGGCATCGCGAGCTACGTTCGGAATGTAATCCAGGTCGCATTCCGGATCAGGGAATTCGTAATTAATTGTCGGCGGCAGTTTATTCTCATGAATCGCTTTCACCGAGAAGACCGCTTCGATACCGCCAGCGGCACCAAGAGCATGGCCGGTCATCGACTTGGTCGAACTGACAGCCAAACCATTTTTGGCATGATCACCGAAGACCTTCTTGATCGCGAGCGTTTCAAACTTATCGTTGTAAGGCGTCGAAGTTCCGTGGGCATTGACGTAGCCGATCTGCTCGGGCGAGATACCGGCATCTTTGATCGCACGTTCCATAACTCGAATCGCACCCGAGCCGGTTTCGTCCGGCATCGTTACGTGGAAAGCGTCGCCGCTCATTCCATAACCGACGATCTCAGCTAGAATGTTAGCTCCACGCGCTTTTGCAAACTCAAGCTCTTCGAGGATCATAATTCCCGAGCCTTCGCCGATCACGAAGCCATCGCGTTCTGCATCGAACGGCCGCGAAGCACGCTTCGGATCGTCATTCCTTGTCGAAAGAGCACGCATCGAAGCAAAACCGGCGACCGACATCGGCGTGATCGCGCTTTCGGCACCGCCACAGATCATCGCATCGGCATCGCCGCGTTCGATCAGGCGAAAGCTATCGCCGATCGCGTGTGCGCCCGCGGAACAAGCAGTGGCAGTAGCCGAATTCGGACCTTTTGCACCATGACGAATCGACACGTTTCCCGAAGCCAGGTTCACGATCGCCGACACGATGAAGAATGGCGAAACTCGATCCGGGCCCGAATTCAAAAGCTTTTCGTGTTCTCGTTCGATCGCCCAGAAATCACCGATTCCGGAACTGATGTAGGTACCGACCATGTCGGCATTCGATTCGTCGATCACTAACCCGCTGTGCTTCATTGCTTCATCGGAAGCGGCCAAAGCAAAGTGTGTAAAGGCTCCCATTCGTCTCGCTTCTTTCTTATCTAAAAAGCTAAGCGGATCGAAATCCTTTACCTCGCAAGCGAATTTAACGGAAAACTTTTCCGTGTCGAACTTCTTTATGTAATCGGCCCCGTTGGCACCTGTTAACAACGCGTTCCATGTGGTAGGAACATCGTTTCCAATCGCCGTCACCAGTCCAATTCCTGTAACTACAACTCGTCTCTTCATATTTTGGTCGATCGTAAATCGAAAATCGTGAATCGGAAACGTCAAACAAATGACGACCCTCGATTCACGATCTACAAAAGACTACGCCTTATGCTGTTCAACGTATGCGTAGGCGTCACGGACTGCCTGAATCTTTTCTGCATCTTCGTCCGGGATCTCGATGTCGAATTCTTCTTCGAACCGCATCACGAGTTCCACCAGGTCGAGTGAATCAGCACCGAGGTCTTCGATGAAGCGTGCATTTTCCGTTACTTCTGCTTCGTCAACACCCAATTCGTCAACGATTATCTGTTTGATCTTATCTTGAACTTCTGACATTTATATTCTCCTTTATAACGAGTCTTTAGTATTGCTTAAACTTTCTTTGTCGCTAACGTTCAAACACCGAACATCACGGTCGATCTGTTTTACGAGGCCCGAAAGAACCTTCCCCGGTCCCACTTCGACGAACGTATCACCACCATCTGCAACCGCACGTTGAACGCTTTGAAGCCATCTTACAGGAGATGATACCTGTCGTGTAAGAGCATCGCAAACTTTTGACGCATCGTTGTTCAACGCGGCGTCAACATTATGGACGATCGGCGACACAAAAGCTGAATATTCAAGCTGGGAAAGATCGGCAGCTAGATGTTCCTGTGCAGGCATCATAAGCGAGCAATGGAACGGAGCGGAAACATTCAACCGGATCGCGCGTTTCGCTCCACGTTCTTTCAAAAGCTCACAAGCCCGATCCACGGCATCGGAATCACCTGCAATCACGATCTGCGACGGCGAATTAATGTTCGCCGGACTACAAATCTGATCTTTTGCCGCATCGGAACAAGCCTGCTCCACCGTTTCAATATCTGAACCCAACACAGCCGCCATCGCCCCAACACCAACGGGAACGGATTGCTGCATATATGTCCCGCGTTTTCTGACCGTTCGAACTGCGTCCGCAAAATCCAAAACGCCCGCAGCCACGAGAGCCGAATATTCACCAAGGCTGTGTCCCAAAACAAGATCCGGTTCTGCAAACCCTTCGGATTGCATTGCCCGAAACGCAGCAACGGATGCGGTCAAAATTGCCGGCTGCGTATTCGCAGTTAGCTGCAGATCTTCTTCGTTTCCCGAAAAACACATCTCGGAAAGCGAGAACCCCAAAGCCTTATCGGCTTGTTCAAAGACTTCGCGAGCAGACGCAAAGTTATCAAAAAGGTCCTTTCCCATACCGACATACTGGCTGCCTTGACCGGGGAAAATGTATGCGATCTTGCCCATCTAAAATTGAACTATAGTTCCGCCCCACGTAACACCGCCGCCAAAAGCGGTGAGAAGCACAGTACTTCCCTCTTGTACGCGTCCTGACTGGATGCACTCATCGAGTGCGATCGGGATCGAGGCAGATGAGGTGTTTCCATGGTAAGCGATGTTCGAATAAACCTTTTCTTCCGGCACTCCGAGACGGGAAGCAACTGCATCGGTGATCCGCTGATTCGCTTGATGAGGCACGACGATATCGACATCGTCAACGGTCAATCCGGCTTTTTCAAGCATTTCAGCCGAAATATCAGCCATTGATCGAACGGCGACCTTGAAAAGCTCGTTGCCCTTCATCTTAAAAAAGTGCTCGCGGTTGTCTATCGTTTCGTGAGTAGTTCCGAGTTTAGTTCCTCCGCCCGGGCAATAAAGCTGCTCTTCGTATCGGCCATCGGATCTGATTTTGGTCGCGAGAATGCCCTTTCCGGCGGGAACAGGTCCGAGTACCGCAGCTCCGGCACCATCGCCGAAAATCACGCACGTACCGCGATCGGTGTAATCGACATACTTCGTAAGTACTTCAGCTCCGATCACCAATGCGTATTTGATCTGGCCGGTACGGATCATCGATTCGACCATCGTCATGCCATATAGAAAGCCTGAGCAGGCTGCAAAAACGTCCATCCCAGCCGCGTTGACTGCACCGATCTGGGCCTGAATTAAAGCACCCGTTGACGGCATTATTTGGTCCGGCGTTGTTGTCGCACAGACAATAATGTCGATATCTTCCGGTTTTAATCCGGCACGCTCTAACGCTTGCTTGGCGGCGGCAGAGCCGAACTGGGAAGTATATTCGTTATCGGCGGCCTTGTGGCGCTGCTTGATTCCGGTACGCGAGGTTATCCAATCATCGGAGGTCTCGACGATCTTCTCCAGGTCGGCATTTGTCAAAATGCCTTCCGGGTACGAATGTCCCATTCCGAGGATTCCAGCGTTGTTGTCAGTCATCAAAAAGAATTAGAACCTAAATGTTTTGAAAATTCAAAAGTTATTCTGCGTCTTTAACGTCGATGATCTGACGGCCTTTGTACATTCCCGTTTTCGGGTCGATGCGGTGCGGAACCTTAGTCTCGCCGGTATTCTTGTCAACAAGATACTGCGGAGTGGCCAGTGCATCGTGTGCGCGTCGCTGACGAGTACGCGAGTGTGAGTGTCTTCGTTTTGGATTTGGCATAATATTCAGTTCCCTACTTCAGATTCTTGAGAGCTGCCCAACGCGGGTCGGCTTCCTTTTCGTTACAACTACAATCAACAATATTGCGGTTTTCTCCGCACTTTTCGCAAAGTCCTTTGCAATCAACCCGGCAATACGCCGATTCGGGCAAATTCAACAAGACCTGTTCTTTCAAAAGTCCTACAAGGTCCAGCCGGTCGTCCTCAATAACGTCAACGTTTAGGTCCTCGCCCGAAACCTGATGTTCACCATCTGTTGTAAAATGCTCCGGCGGCACAAAATCTGCGGTAAATTCAAATCGCATCTCGTGCCTAAACGGCTCAAGACACCTTAAACAATCGATCTTCAGATCTGCCGCGACCCGACCGGTTACCTTAAGCCGATCCGAACCCTTATTTACGGTTAGATCCGCCCGAATCGGGCTCGCTACCGAAACTCCGACCGTTTCTAGATCAAACTCATCAGAGGAAAGCTCAAGATTAAAATCCCCGCTTTTCCCCTGAAGACTGTTAAGGTCGATCACCATACCAACCAGCTCACACAAGGGATCTTGTCCATCCTTGAGAGCAAACTCTTAATTATAGTCTCTATGAAGTTAGTGTCAAACCATAATTAGAACTACAAGCGAGCGCGATTATTCAATACCTCGTCTGATCCTACCGCATCGATCATCGAACCAAACCCTCGTTCTTTGAGAATCGAAGAAAGTGCCGAGAGCGTGGTGAATGGAAAACGAGGCCCGCCATAAACAAAACCCGTATAGGCTTGCACTAACGATGCGCCTTTTGCGATCTTTTCGAACACGTCCTCGCCGCTAAAAACGCCACCGACGCCGATGATCGGAAGCTTCCCTTTCGTATGGTCATAGATCAGTTTGATCACATCGTTTGAACGATTTTTGAGCGGCTTACCGCTTAGCCCGCCGGCACCGAACCGAGCCACATCGTTAGTTTTTAGTTCTGGACGAGAAATCGTTGTATTTGTGGCAATGATGCCATCGATTTCGTGAGCCAGACACCTGTCGGCGGCAGTTTCGATCTCGGCGTCAGAAAGATCGGGAGCAATTTTAACCAGCAGAGGTTTTGGGCCGAGTTCCAGATTTCGTTTTTGGATCGCCGAAACCAACTCGTCCAAACTATCTCCTTTCTGTAGTTCGCGAAGATCGGGAGTATTTGGTGAAGATATGTTTATCGCTATATAGTCCGCAACCGGATGCACCAGATCGAAGCTCTGCAAATAATTCTCAACAGCTTCTTCAATTGGAACGGATCTATTCTTTCCGATATTAATGCCGACGAAACAATTCCGCTTTAACGAAGCCAATCGCATAGCGACGTCAGCCGCACCCTCATTGTTGAACCCAAGACGGTTAATAAGCGCTTGATCTTGGGGAAGTCGGAACATCCGAGGTTTTTCGTTACCGGGCTGCGGATCAAAGGTAACCGTTCCAACCTCGACAAAACCGAAACCGAGTGCTGCTAATTGGTTTACCGCGACACCATTCTTATCAAATCCTGCCGCAATACCAAGCGGATTCTTGAATTTGAGCCCGAAAAGCTCGACGTCAAGCCCCTTAGATACTTACCGACGTCAACTCCCAACAACATCGCTGCCGCTCCGCTTGTTAACGCTTTCAATCCAAGTTCATGTGCACGCTCGGCATCTAAGCCGAACATCACCCTCCGCCCGATCTTTTCCCACAATTTAGACATATCGATCAAAGCCCCAATGTTAGTTTATCTTCTCTTTTTTCAAAAACTTCCGACGAACTACTTTGATGTTTTCGGGTATGTTTGCTACGATTTGCAACGAATGGCAGACGAGTTAACATTGGTCGAAAAGTCGCGGATCATGGACAGTTCGCGAATGAAGCGGGCGATTTCGCGGCTTGCGTCGGAGATCGTTGAAGAAAATCAGGGAGCGACTGACCTTTACATCGTTGGCATTCGTCGCCGAGGCGTGCCGCTTGCTGAACGTATCGTTGACAAGATAGCCGAACTCGAAGGCCATCCGCCGTTGTTTGGGATCATTGATATCACTTTGTATCGCGACGACCTCTCGACCGTGGGTGCTAGCCCGATCGTAAACCGCACAGAACTTGATACGGATATCGATGGAAAGGTCATCGTTCTTGTCGATGATGTTCTTTATACGGGACGAACGATCAGAGCCGCACTAGATCAATTGATGGACTTCGGAAGGCCGAAAAAAGTTCAACTGGCTGTTTTGATCGACCGAGGGCGCGAACACCGCGAGTTGCCGATCCAAGCAGATTTCGTCGGCAAAACAGTTCCGACGAAGCAATCTGAGATAATTAAGGTCATGTTGAAGGAATATGACGACCTAGAAGCGGTTGGCATTTTCGAAAGACCGTAGAAATTGCGGATCGCGGATTGCGGATTTCCAGTATGAAGCAAGATGACCTCAAAAGGCGTACTAGAGCATTCGCATTGAGGATCATCAATTTGGTTGAAACCTTCCCAAATACCTTTCTTGGCCGACACGTTGGAGGGCAACTTATCCGCTCTGGCACATCCGTAGCTGCGAATTACCGAGCTGCCTGCCGAGCAAAATCAAACCCTGATTTCATTGCTAAAATGGGTATCGTGGAAGAAGAAGCTGACGAATCGGCTTTTTGGATTGAGTTTGCCGTTGATACTCAATTGATAAAGGGTGAATTCGTCACCGATCTGCTCGACGAAACCAACCAAATAGTTGCAATTTTTGTCGCATCCATAAACACTGCAAGGGGAAGGAAGCGATAACGATGGAACAGCCAATCCGCAATCCGCAATCCGCAATCCGCAATCAACGCGAGAAACCGTATAGAAGAAGAGACCTACTCGGGATCCGCGATCTGACCGCGGACGAAATTCGCGGCATGCTGAACACCGCTGAAAATTTCCGCGAGATCAATTCGCGTGAAATTAAGAAGGTTCCGACGCTTCGCGGTAAGACGGTCATCAATCTTTTTTTTGAATCCTCAACCCGAACGCGAACTTCATTCGAACTGGCCGCCAAACGCCTTTCGGCGGACGCCGTCAACATAAGCGTTTCTTCTTCAAGTGTCAGCAAAGGCGAGACGCTCGTTGATACCGCATTAAATCTCGACGCGATGGATCCGGATTGTATCGTAGTGCGACACGGTTCTGCCGGCGTTCCCCATCAGCTTGCAAAGGTCAGCCGGGCGGCGATAGTTAACGCGGGTGACGGGGCGAACGAGCATCCGACACAAGCATTGCTTGACGCAATGACCATTCGCGAACACAAGAAAACGATCGAAGGGCTCGAGGTAGCGATCGTCGGAGACATTCTTCATAGCCGCGTCGCCCGCTCGAACATCCATCTACTTACAAAACTTGGAGCGAAGGTCAGGGTCGCCGGACCGGGTACTCTCGTTCCGCAGGGCTTCGGACAGCTCGTAGAATCCGGACTTGAAATGTGTCCGCACGTCGAAGATGCGATCGAAGGTGCCGACGTGGTGATGATTCTGCGAATTCAACGTGAGCGGCAAGATTCGGCATACTTCCCGACTTTGCGTGAATATGCTGTCCATTACGGACTGACAAACGACCGGCTCGATCTAGCAAAAAAGGATGCGATCGTCCTACATCCTGGACCAATGAATCGCGGCATCGAGATCGCATCTGAGGTCGCCGACAGCTCGCGTTCACTTATATTGGATCAGGTAAAATATGGCGTCGCCGTGCGCATGGCAGTATTGTATTTGGCAACCGGCGGCGGCGTTGTGCAGCCTGAAACGAATTGATTATTATTATCGTGATGACTGATCAACTAATTTAATTAAGAGGTACACCATGAAACATTTTCTTGCTTTCGCACTTGTTCTTGTATTGGCTCCTTTTCTGATTGCTCAAACGCCGGCACCGCCACCAGTCTCGGTTGTTTTCACGGAATCGGACCGCGAATTCGCACTTAAGTATTTAAATGAAACCAAAGACGAATACGTAAAGCAATTGACAGGTATCTCGGACGCACAAATAAACTTTCGCGCTGCGGAAGGCCGGTGGACCATCGCTGAGGTTGCGGAGCACATAACATTAGCCGAAAGCACGCTTTTCGGATTGATCACTGGCCAGGTTTTGAAATCGGCACCACCAAAATGCGAAGACCCTTTCCGCATTTCCGATACTTCACTAATACTTGCGATAACCAATCGGTCGCAGAAGTTCACCGCACCCGAAATGCTTCGACCCGCCAGTCGCTGGAAAACTCGTGAAGAATTGATCTCCAATTTTGAAAAAGCACGATCTGTGACCATCGACTACATGAAAAACAACAAGGCCGACCTTCGTGCCGTCTTTATGGCAAATCCTTTCGGAACGATCGACGGTTATCAATGGTTCCTCTTTCTGACTGGGCACAGTGATCGCCATCTAGCACAACTTAAGGAAGTAAAGGCAGACGCAAAATATCCGAAGAAGTAAGAAAAGCAATGAGGTTATTGATAACAAACGGCCATCTGATCGACCCGGCCGCACCTGAGAATACTGGGATGAATGTGCTCATTGAGGATGGGCGTGTCTCGGCGTGGATCAAACAGAACGAACCCGTGCCTAACGGTTACGAGGTTTTCGACGCGACCGGATTGCTTGTCGCACCGGGGTTTATCGATCTTCATGTGCATCTTCGCGAGCCGGGGCAGGAGCATAAGGAAACTATCGCGAGCGGGTGCGCGGCGGCGGTTGCGGGTGGATGGACGAGCGTTTGTCCGATGCCGAATACCAATCCGGTGAACGACAACGCAGCGATCACGCGTTATATGATCGAACAGGCCGAGCATGCGGGCCTTGCGAATGTCTTCCCTATCGGTGCGATAACAAAATTGTCGGACGGCTCCGAGCTTGCCGAAATGGGCGAGATGAAAGCCGCCGGTGCCGTAGCGGTTTCGGACGATGGACGGCCTGTTCCGAACGCAGGCATTATGCGTCGGGCGATGCAGTACGCCAAGGATTTCGATCTGCCGGTGATCGATCACTGCGAGGACAAATCACTATCCAGCGGCGGCGTAATGCACGAAGGCCAAACATCACTTCTGCTTGGTCTGAATGGAATGCCGGCACTTGCCGAAGACATCGATGTCGTTCGCGATATCATATTGGCGAAAGAGACCGGTGCACATATTCATATCGCACACGTCTCAACGAAAGGCGCCATTGAAGCAATTCGCCGTGCAAAGAACGAGCACATCAACATAACCTGCGAGGTAACGCCGCACCATTTCACGCTGACCGATCGGGTGGTTGATGGTACGCGGGCGCCCTCGTCCGCTCAGATTGAGGACCTAGGCATCCGCGGTCCATATGACACAAATACCAAGATGGCGCCACCTCTCCGCAGTGAGGAGCATCTCGAGGCGATCCTCGAAGGAATCAAAGACGGGACGATCGACTGCATTGCGACCGATCACGCACCGCATCATCAGGACGAAAAAGCGCTTGAGTACGACCGTGCACCGTTTGGTATAACGGGACTTGAGACCGCGGTAGGCCTAGCGTTCAATGAACTGGTGCACAAGGGCGTCGTCAGTCTTGAACGGCTGGTCGAATTGTGTGCGACGAACCCCGCACGCATCTTTGATCTGAAAGACCGCGGCACGCTTAAACCCGGATCGATCGCTGACATCACAATAATCGATCCGCAACTCAACTGGATCTATCGCAATGCAGATTCGCAATCTAAATCGCGCAATTCGCCGTTCGATGGCTGGAACTTCACCGGACGTGCTGTTGTTACAATTGTTGGCGGCCGCATTGTCTTTCAAGATTCTGGACAGTCTGCGGCGGCGAACTAAGGAGAATCGACTAATGAAACAACTGTTATTTATCGCCGCTTTGTTTGCGTTCACTGTTGTTGCGAACGCACAGAACAAAAGTGTCTATACAGACCTCGACGATACCAAGTGCAAAACGATCGAGCTGACTGACGAAGAAGGTGGTTCGTACAAAGGGGAATGCAAGGGCGTCGGCGGCTACAAACTGCACGTCATTG
>JBGTKQ010000040.1:0-5865 GCA_041744555.1 Pyrinomonadaceae bacterium | reverse complement strand
AAAGGTGGTGTTCGAACGCATGGTCAATGTCGTCGTCGGCTTGATGACGAGTGACAACAGGCTTTAGTTTCACTCGTGATCTCGTGCGCGCTTACGCAGGCTTTCGAAGTACTCAGCATCCAAAGGCTTTTCGTTCAGCGGCGACGCTCCGCCCTCCATTATCAATTCCCGAAGCCGGATGCGGTCCTTCTCCCTTCGGAGAAGTTCCCGCACATACTCGCTGCTGCTGCCATAGTCACCATCTGATACCTGCGAATCAACGAAGGACTTCAGCGTCTCCGGCAACGAGATGTTCATCGTACTCATAATTCGAATGTAGCATTTATGGCAAAGTTTGCCAAAATGTAGGATAAGAACTGGGTGTGTTGTTCAGACGGTCTACCTTTCGTCTTTGTATCGACTTCGACTAGTGAATGTCAACCCAGGTTTTGGGTCAAACTCTCCGGGATCAGACCCTTTTGGATTGCCATCGTCGTCATAGTCATAGGAGTAGCCAACACTAGTAATGCTTGCGACGGCGCTTTTTTCGTTCACCTTGCTGACGATAAGTTTTACGTTTGCGTTCTTAACGCCAACGAGCCAGAAACTCATCCCAACGATAACGCCCTTATTTTTTCCTGCGTCGATAGTTACATCTCCGTACCAGCTTTCAGGTTTCTCCCCAACCGACAGCAGTTTTGCTTTAAGAGGCGTTCGGTTAAGAATGTATTTGAATTGATTAGGAATCTCGGGCTGTCCCTTTGGATCTTCTTCATTCCCGCCGGCCTTTAAGTAGAAACTTCCATAATCTTCCCAGGAACCTGAATTTACAGCATAGGCGAAAAGTTCGAGTTCATCTGTCGGTATCAGCCAACGTTGGTGCCCCCATTTTACCGGCGTAAAGTATTGCTTCATCGTGAGAGTATGTTCGCCCTTATAGATCTGTTCGGAATTCAAGGTAAGTCGGTCGTTCTCAAATTTGGCGACCCCGAAATTCACCCACGCACGTGGTCCGTTGCTGCACGTATCACGGAATACGGCGAATCCATCATTCGGCGTCCACAAAAGCGCTTCCGACCATGTTTCACCTACAAAACGCGTATACGTACCAGCCCATTCGTCGGAATGAGAGTCTCGAACTTCAGAGGTAATTCGTTTGTATCTTTCAATGAAAGGCCCTTTGACCTCGTCGGGCAGTATGTCTACATAACCCTGAGCACTTATCTGCGCAGAACTCAGTACAAAAACCGATAGGATCAAGACTAGTGACGCAAACTTCCAATTCATGACAATCATTATATAGATACTTTGCGAACCGTAGCACTATTAATTCTATCGCGCATTATTTCATAACCAATTCCCGGGCCGTCGGGAGCGGTGATCGTGCCATCTGAACTCACTTCGACCGCAGGTTCGATTATGTCTTCATGCCAGTATCTTTTCGAGGCCGAGACGTCGCCGGGCATGGTGTAGCCGGCGAGGGTTGAGATCGCTATGTTATGGGCGCGGCCGATGCCGGATTCGAGCATGCCGCCGCACCAGACGGGCATTCCGGCTTCGCGGCAGATCTGTTCGACCTGTTTAGATTGCGTGTGGCCCCCGACCCGGCCGTTTTTGAGGTTGATTATTTTGCCCGACTTTAGCTCGATGGCCTTGCGGGCGTCTTCAGGTGACTTGATCGGTTCGTCGAGACAGATCGGCGTTTTGATCTGAGATTGCAGTTTGGCGTGATCGATGATGTCGTCGTGCGGCAAAGGCTGTTCGAGCATCATCAGGTTGAACTCGTCGAGCGATTTGAGCTTGTCGATGTCGGCCAGCGTGTAGGCCGAATTCGCGTCGCCCAACAGCGGAATATCTCCAAACTCGGCTCGCACCGCCTTTATTACGTCGTAATCCCAACTCGGGCTGATCTTGATCTTGATGCGTTTGTAGCCTGCCTCAAGCTCGACGCGGATCTTGTCCAAAAGCTGCTCGACCGAATCCTGAATACCGATCGAAACGCCGCATTCGATCGTCTGATTCACACCGCCGAGATGTTTCCACAACGGCACACCGAGCTTCTTTGCTTCCAGATCCCAACAGGCGGTCTCAATTCCCGCCTTCGCCATGCGATGCCCGCGTGCCCATTTCATCGCGTCCCAAACGTTCGCGGCGCTTTCAAACTCTCTCCCCACGACCATCGGGGCAAGAATCTTCTCCGCCGTCACCCACGCCGAATCCGTCCACTCGTCCGAATAACCCGGCGATTCGCCACATGTGATCTCGCCCCAGCCAGTCGCACCATCTATGTCTTCTACACGCACCAAAATGATGCGGCGTTCGTACGTCCGGCCAAAGCTGGTCTCGAAGAAATGAACGAGCGGGAGCGTTATTTCGGTAAGTTCTATTGTTCTGATCTGCATGATAATGGCAAAACGTCTAGGTTAGTCAGAGTCTGAGATATTTGCAATCAGTCCCAATATGTTGTTGTTTTGTCTGCTTAATTCGCTATCACTTCAAATTGAACAAACTGCGTTCCGATCCGATTTTTTTCCTTGGCATTATTATCGGAAATAACAATTTGGAGTACGTAGTCGCCGGGTTCCATCGTTTCGATCAGGCGGATAGCACCGCCGGCCGCGGCTTGGCCTGTCTTTGCGAAAAGTGCCGGATCTACTGGTAACGGATCACCGTTAAGGATCAGCTTTCCTTCGCGAAAAACCCGTATGCGCGTGATGATATTCGGACTTTTGCCCGGCCCAAGTTCAGCGTTGTAGATCTCATATCCGTACTGCAATATGCTGCCGGCACGAAATCGGCGACGTGAGGTATCTGTTTTCACGTCCGATTCAAGCCTACCGTTAACTGCATTAGCGTCGTATGATTTTGCCCATTCATCGGCCGTGAAGCTTTGAAGAACAATTCCCGAAATATGAGGTCGCTTCTTCTTAAAATTGGGTATTTCGAGAAATTGGCTCGCGGAACCAACCAAGGCGCCTTGTTGATCACGCAACGCCACACGATATTGGAACGCTCCTGGTTTGTTTACCGGAAAAGTAAATTCGTAAACGAAGCCGTTCTCGATAAGCTTTTCGTACGCCGCCTTTGGAAATTCAAGCGTATAACCTTTAGCTAGAAAATCGACTATTGCGCCGTTGTCGCCAAAGCTGCCGGCCAGGATCGCGATTTCGGCTCTCTTTGATCCATTTGGCAAGTCAGTGAACTTAAGGTTCGAGGCATCAACATGCAAAAGTGAGCGAACATAATGGCCGGTGCGCGGGTGATGCCCATGAAGTGGATTCAGGCTTAGCGAGATGTCGCTCTTCGCAAACGGCGACATCAGCGCATCATTTAATTGCTGTTCGGTCGAAAGCTTTAGCGTGTACGGGGCTTTAGCGATAGTCTCTTCTGAGATACTTAGGAACCCGCTCCGGTAACGTGCCTTTGCGCCATTTCGCTTCACCTTTACATCCAGCTTATTGAATTTAAGTTTAGCCGGGTCAAAAGTTTCTGAATCCGGCTCGTAAGCGATGAGATAATAACTTTGGTCATTAAGTACCCGTTCTATCCCTTTGTTCAGGTCGTTTTGATTAACATAGGCCAACCCGCCGGTCTGCTCGGCAAGATAACGGAGCCCGCTCTGAGTGTCAAATAATTCACTGGCTCGTTCCGAGAGGACGTTCGAATAACTTTGGGGATCGGTCGAGATCAATTTATCGGCGGCAGTAGGCGCCGTTACTTGAAGCCCCCGCGAATCAACGGTATAAAAGACGACCGATGCCCGATTTGCTGTATCAATTACCGTTCGCAAATACGTGAGAACTCGGCTGGAATCCGAAAAGCCATCAGAATCGCGTTCAAGCAGCCTAAAGCCGTCAGAGAAAAGGATCACGGACTTGCGTCCCGGAAGTTCCGACATTCCGCCGACAACATATTTAAGCGCTCCAAGAGTTCCTGTCGCAAATGAACTATCTCGGAAATCGTCAAAACTGTTGAGAAAATTTTTCTCTTTTTGTATGTCTTCCTCGGAAACCTCAGAGTCTCCTAACGATTTGGCGAGTTCAAGAGGTGTTGGCTCGATCGAATTAAAGGCGCTGATCCGACCACGGCCGAGTGGATTCCACTTTACTCGTTCGGCAGCAGCCAGCAAAACACGTTTGTCGGCAGTAAATTGCTGCAAAGCTCCGACTCCGGCACCGGTTCGAATAATGGCAACCAGATCGCCGTCCGCCATCTGTTCATTCACGAATTTTCGCAAAGCACGACGTGTGTGGTAAGCGCTTTCAAATGAGAGTGTAAGATCATCGACAACCAAGGCGATCGTTCGGCGAACTTTGTCAGGGCGAACGTTGGTCGGTGGAGTAGGCAACGAAATGCCATCATCTGTTACTGTTTGAATCGGCCGGGCATCGATCCTGCGAGAGCTCGAAACAAACGATAGGCTTGTGATCAACTGCTTCTTGCCATTCTCAAATATTTCAACCTCGTCCTTGCTAAGGTCTGTAATGGGCTTGCCCTTAGCATCGGTAATACTGACGTCAACCTGAATGAGATTGGTCGAGATCTTTACGACATCTTCGGTTTCCGTTGTCGGCGTAGTTCTAGCTTGCTGCCCTAAAATAGTTGATGAAACCATGAGCAGAATCGAGAGTGCGAGAAAGGTGCATTTCATTCGGGTCATATTACTTTTTACTTGACTTGGATCGTTTGTAAATGTGAATAGTTTAAGAGTTAACGGATGGAATCGGGCGAGACCTAATCGCATTACTCTATAACTTCAAATTGAACATACTGTGTCGTTATACGACTCTTTTTTTTGTCTTGCGTCGAAGAGACGATCACCTGAAGGACATAGTCGCCGGGCAAAAGACGTTCCCCAAGTTCGACCGCGTCGGTGTGGCTAACAACGCCTTCTGAACCCGATCCGCTCAGATCAAGCGGCGATCCTTTGCTTTCAAAAACAAGTTTCCGATCGTGGAAAACACGCGTCTGCATTTGTATCGCAGTTCCGGGTTTGGCGGCCGTTCTCAAGTTGAGAATTTCAACGCCGTATCGCAATATCGAACCACGCTTAAATATTCTTATCGCCGTCGAATATTTCGGATCCGGCCGGTCTAATGGATCGCCTAAGAACGCCTTGGTATTTACCTGTGCTCCGCCGCCGGTGATCGATGCCCAAAACTCACGCGAAACATTTTCAAGCACGATGCCCGAAAGCGTTACGTTGCTTTTCTTTAGATCGGGCACGTCAACGAACTGATTCGCTGAGCCGACCTCTTTGCTTCCGCGGTCCAAAAGAGCTACACGCATCTGCACGGCGCCCGGCTTCTTGACCGGAAAGATGAAGCTGTAAGCGATCCCATCACGCTTTACCCGGTCAAGATGTTCGGCACGTATAGTGGTCGAACCGGTGGAATTATTCTTTTCAAGCGGGATGCCATTATCGCCATAGCTGATCGCGAGAATGTCGAAATTTGCCTGGTAATCGCCGTTAGAAAGCTTCTTGAACACAAGATCGTTAGCATCAATATGAAGGAACGAATGAATGAAGTATCCCCGCTTGGGCGTGTGGGCGAACAATGCGTTTAGCTTTATAGTTATTCCGTTCATCGCGAACGGCGAGGTTAAAGCACGCATTATCTTGGTCGGATAGTTAAGATCTACGACCAAACGCTTTTCTTCTTCCCCGACGAAGAAACCGCTGCGATGGCGTGCCTCAACGTCTTTCCGGATAATCTTAACTTCTATCTTATTGAACCGGCGTTTCTCGGCATCGAATGTATCTTCCGTTGGTTGGTACGCAACAAGATAATAACTCTGATCTTCGAGCACCTTTTGAACGCCTGCAGTCAGATCGTTCTTGTTGATATAAGCAAATCCGCCCGTCTGTTCGGCAAGATAATATAG
>JBGTKQ010000039.1:0-7339 GCA_041744555.1 Pyrinomonadaceae bacterium | reverse complement strand
ATCGTGGGGCGCGATCGCCGGTTTTCTTGGCGGCCGCATCGACAACATCATGATGCGTATCGTCGACATCATTTATTCGATCCCGTACATCCTCGTCGTCATCGTTTTGCTGTCGGTTTTCGGCGGCCCGAATACGAATTTTCTCATCGGATTGATCCCCGTTGCCATCACGGCTGGAATCACGTTGGCGCTCTTGGCATGGCTTGGCGGCAAAGCATATCGTCGGCTTAAGGAACATTTCGCAGGCCGTGTTCGCCCCGGTCTCTTGAAAGCTTTAATAGTGTTGTTTGCCATTTTGGCGATCGCCGTCGTGGTTGAAGGAATGTTGTTGAATGCATGGATGCACACAGTATTTCTTGGAACCTTTGGTGCTTGGATCGCCGAGAAATTCCTCGCTTCGGCGGGACAGGGTTTGAGTCAGATATTCTTGCTCTTTTTCGCACTTGGGCTTGTGTCGTGGCTAACGATGGCACGGGTCGTTCGCGGCCAGATATTGAGTTTGAAAAATCAAGAATTCGTTCTCGCAGCCCGTGCAACCGGAGTATCAACATTTGGTATCATTTTTCGACATCTGGTTCCGAACGCTCTCGGCCCGGTTATCATTTACGCGACACTTACGGTCCCAAGCGTTATGCTCGCGGAGGCGTTCCTCTCGTTCCTTGGGCTTGGCGTCCAAGCGCCGTATGCGTCGTGGGGAAGCCTCGCTTCGGACGGCATCAAGAACATCCAGATCTTCCCGTGGCAGATGATCTTCCCGGGCGTGACAATGGCTTTGACACTGTTCTCGCTTAATTTCTTAGGTGACGGCCTGCGTGATGCCCTCGACCCGCAGACGCGGAAGTTTTAGTAAGGAATTAGCCACAGAGATCACCGAGTGGCGGACGTAAGATCGGCAACTGTGAACGAATATTTTTACGGGCCTCTGTGTGCTCTGTGGCGAAAATTTGAATGGAGAATAACGGCACAATACTTTCGGTCAAAGACCTGAAGACCTATTTCCAGACCGAGGACGGCATCGTCAAAGCGGTGGACGGCATTTCGTTCGAACTGCAAAAGGGCGAGACGCTTGGAATCGTCGGCGAATCGGGCTCGGGAAAATCGGTTACGAATCTTTCGGTGATGCGGCTGATTCCGGAACCTCCGGGAAAGATCGTCGGTGGTGAGATCGTCTTTGACGGCATCGATGTTCGCGCGCTTCCGATCGAAGATGTTCGCAAGATACGCGGCAAACGTATTGCGATGATCTTCCAAGATCCGATGACCTCGCTCAATCCGTTCCTGAAAATATCGACGCAGTTGATGGAAGTAACGCGGCTTCATCTCGGGCATTCGAAACAGGAAGCTTACGAACACGGCGTAAAGATGCTTGAGATGGTCGGGATTCCCGACCCGCGTTCGCGAATGGACGGCTATCCGCACGAACTCTCTGGCGGCATGCGGCAACGCGTTATGATCGCGATGGCATTGAGCTGCGACCCCGAATTGCTTATCGCTGATGAGCCGACGACCGCTCTCGACGTTACGATCCAGGCACAGATCCTCGAGCTGATAAAGGATCTCCGTAGCCGAATGGGTACGAGCGTCATCCTGATCACGCACGACCTGGGCGTGGTTGCCGGAATGACCGACAACATTGTTGTAATGTATGCCGGAAAGGTCTTCGAACAAGCGCCGACCAAAGCATTGTTCGCCACGCCGGCAAATCCTTATACAAAGGGCTTGCTTAGAAGCGTTCCCGACCCGGCACACGAACAAGGAAAAGAGCTTTATCAGATTCCCGGTTTGCCGCCGGACGTTGCACATCTTCCGCCTGGCTGTCCGTTCGCCGAACGTTGCGATCGCGCGGTTGAATTATGCACCGATGAATACCCGCCGTTCGTGCAGATAAACGCAGACCACCATTCGCTCTGCCATTTTGCGAAAGAGGTTTACGCAGAATCGGTTTCGGAACGCTCAACGACCAAAGGAGACGATCGTGAATAAAAAGATCCTATTTCCCTTCTTACTGTTGCTCGGCACTTCATTAGGATGCTCGTCGCTTGAGAAATATGTCGCGAAAAGCGACACGTCATCAAACAGCTCGAATTCTTCGGTGGCTTCAACGGCACGCGAAACCGAGGATTCGGCAGTCGCATTTACACCGAGCGGCGATCCGAAGGCGGACATCGAGAAGATGGCAGACCGCTTTCTATCGCTCGATTCGTTCCGTGCGAAAATGACAAGCGAGGGAACTATGACGATGAATGCGGATCTTGATTTCATCGCTCCTGATAGATTCCGAATAAAGACCGAACTGCCCAACGGCCAATCATCCGAAATGATCTTGATCGGAAAACAGACCTTTATGAAAATGGGCGACCGTTGGCAGAAAATGCCGGTCGATATCGGCACCAAGATCCCGAACATGCGCGAGACTTTTACCCGCGAAGGCATGAAATGGTTTAAGGAGATAACGTACGTCGGCGAAGAAACAGCGAACGGTAAAGCCGCTCACCTTTATACTTATGACGGCGAGGCTCCTGGCGGCGGAAATGCTTATTCGTCGAAGATCTGGATCGGCAAAAGCGATGGCCGACCGATCAAGATAAATGCGGTGTACAAAACGGGCGAAATGAAGTCAATGGATATTGCCTACGACTACGAAACGAAGCTAACGATAGAGCCGCCGATCAAATAGATGGAAATTAACGAAAACAATTTGATCTCGCTCGAAGACCTGAAGGTCCACTACCGAATCGGCGGGGGTCTATTTACCGATGAGAAGGTCGTAAAGGCGGTGGATGGTATCTCGCTTCATATTCGAAAGGGCGAAACGCTCGGGCTTGTCGGCGAATCGGGATGCGGCAAATCAACGCTCGGAAAAGCGATCCTTAAGTTAACCGAGCCGACGGCTGGGCGCGTTCTGTTCAACGGACGCGATCTCGCAGGGTTACCGCAACGCGAAATGCGCGAACAGCGAAAGCATCTTCAGATGATCTTTCAGGATCCGTATGCATCGCTTAATCCGCGAATGAACGTCGGACAGATCATCGGCGAACCGATCAAAACATTTGGACTCGCCAGCGGTTCGGCGTCGGAACTAATGGTCGAAGAATTGATGGAAACGGTTGGGCTTAGCAGACGATTTACACGACGTTATCCGCACGAATTTTCCGGCGGCCAACGGCAGCGCATCGGCATCGCAAGAGCACTCGCAGTCGAACCGGAATTTATCGTTGCTGACGAACCTATCTCCGCTCTTGACGTGTCGATCCAGGCTCAGATAATGAATCTGATGGAACGGCTACAGGCCGAAAAGGGCTTAACGTACCTATTTATTTCACACGATCTGCGCGCGGTCCGCCATCTTTCAGATCGGATCGCTGTCATGTATTTGGGCAGGATAGTCGAACTCGGACTGGGGAAGGATGTTTACACGGATCCCTTGATGCCCTACACAAAAGCTCTGATATCAGCGGTCCCCGTTCCCGATCCAGAAGTAGAAGCAATACGCGAACGCATTATTCTTCAGGGCGATGTTCCCTCGCCGATCAATCCGCCCGCGGGTTGCCATTTTCACACGCGCTGCTCATACGCGATAGACGATTGCAGCCGCATCGTTCCAAAGCTCGTCGAAATTAAACCCGGCCATCAGGCAGCATGCATCCGGATATCGCCCGAACATCCCGACATCGATGCAAATGCTGCCGCCGACCTCGGCTCATTTAAATGAAACCCGGACGCTCAGAAAATATTTACATTGATCTGGAAGGAATATTGTAGGTCTTGATCTTGGAATTCAGGGTCGTCGCGTTCAATCCAAGTAAGCGCGCCGCGCGAGACTGGTGTCCGCCGGTTTGCTCAAGCGCCCGTCGGATCATATCAATTTCAAACTTCTTTACCTCGTCGTAAAAGTTTACGCCGCGGCCGATATCGATCGAACCGGAAGTCCCTTCGGTTTGCTGGATCATCTTCATCGCAAGTTCAGGATCGCGAACTTCGGGCCGTAGGCACTCGAGCGTGATCTCATCGGTAGCAGCGATGACGACCGCTCGTTCGATAATGTTCTCAAGCTCTCGGACGTTTCCGGGATAGTAATAATTCTCCAACAGCGACAAGACCTCGGGGCTCAAGCTTTCGGTTAATTGCCTGCCATTTTCCGCGTTGTATTTTCGGATAAAATGCTGCGTTAGCGGCAAAACGTCCTCGGGCCTCTGGCGGAGCGACGGCAATTCGATCGGGACGACAGACAGCCGATAGTAGAGGTCTTCGCGAAAAATTCCGTTCTTAACTGCGTCCTTTAGATCTACATTTGTCGCCGCAATAATTCGGACATCTACTTTGGTCGAGCTCGTTTCGCCGATCGGAATAAACTCTCGTTCCTGGATCACACGAAGGAGCCGAACCTGCATTTCCGGACGCAGATCACCAATTTCATCTAGAAATATCGTGCCCGTATCTGCCACTTCGAACAGACCTTTTTTTGCAGCGACGGCTCCGGTAAACGCTCCCTTTGTATGGCCAAAAAGCTCTGATTCGAGCAGCTCAGAAGGAATGTTCGAACAATTAACGACAACGAACGGATTATCTGTTCGCGGGCTCGCCTCGTGTATCGCCTTCGCAAGCAATTCTTTGCCGGTTCCGCTTTCCCCGGTTATCAAAACGGTGGAACGTGCCGGTGCAACACGCTCAACAAGACGGAAGATATCTTCCATCTTTTCCGATCGCCCGACGATCGCATCGCGGCTTACGGAACGGGTCATAACTTGACGAAGTGTATGCCGCTCTTCTTCTTTCTTCCGTTTGCGGATTCCCTTTGCGACCAGCGCAAGTATCTGTTCGTTTTGGAATGGCTTTCTGATCACGCCTGCCGCACCTTTTTCCCAAGCGGAAATCGCCGTATCAAAGGTTGCAAAGGCGGTGACCATCAGTACGACCGCCTCTGCGTCAAACTTTATCAATTCTTCGAGGGCCGTCAGGCCGCCAATTCCGGGCATTGAAACGTCCATCAAAACCACGTCAAATGATCGCTCGGAATAAAGCTCGATCGCTTCCTCGCCGCGTTTTGCAAGTTCGACCTTGTAGCCCGCCGCCGACAATATCGTCTCGAGCACGTCGCGCATGATCTCTTCGTCGTCGCAGATCAGAACTGAACCTTTCTTCGCCATAAATGATTCTTACCGCCGAGACGCTGAGTCGCAGAGTTCATTGCGGAGATTTTGATTATAAGGTGTAACTCATCAAGACAGAAAACGCCTTTCTCCGCGTCTCGGCGTCTTTGCGGTAGAATGAACGTCACATGCAGCCGATCTACGACAAACTTGCCCGGTTTTATGACGCAGCATTCTCGCCATTTGAAAAGCGTTTTCTCGCGCGTTGGCGAGCCGAAACTCTAGCTCTGCTGCCGACCGACGGAAAGATTCTCGAGATCGGCTGCGGCACCGGTGCGAATTTCGAACTGTATCCGCCAGGTAGCGAAGCAATTTCGAGCGAGCTTAGCATTAAGATGCTCGAATTCGCCGCAACTAAGCTTGTCGGCAACAAACTCATACAGGCGGACGCCCAATCGCTTCCCTTCGCCGAAAACTCTTTCGATGCGGCCTTTGCCACCTTGGTTTTCTGCTCGGTCCCAGATCCCTTGACCGGTTTCCGCGAACTCCGGCGTGTGATCAAGCCTAATGGAAAGCTGATCCTGCTCGAGCACGTCCGTCCACCCGGATTGCTTGGCCGCGGCTTCGATCTTTTGAACATTGCGACCGAGGCATTGATCGACGACCATTTCAACCGCGAAACCGCAAAGATCGCCGAATCGGCAGGTTTTGACGTTATTGAAGTGCGGCAAAAGGCTCGCGGAGCCGTAAATCTTATAGTCTGCTCGAACGCGAATTAAATAGATTCAAAACTTTCCTGCCATTTAATCGTATTATGTAGCGAGTATGTGCGTTCGGCTAATGCGGACCGGATCAAGTTTTAAGAAAATATAATGGCGGCTTCAAAAACAGCAAAAATTATCCTCATCGTCGGCGGTATCGCCGTGGTTCTTTTTATTGTCGGCTTAATTGCCCTTGTCCTGTTGGCGGACCGTATTGGCCGGCCGACGGTTCCGACCAATAGCGTTCTGGTGCTGAGCATTTCGGGCGATCTTCCGGACTATGTGGCCGAAGACCAACTCGCGAAGGCTTTGGGTATTGCTCAAGGCCAGTCGTTCACCGGCTTGCTTACGCAGCTTCGCAAAGCAAAGGTCGATAATCGAATCGGCGCTATCTTGCTCGATATAAATTTCCCTGGCATCGGTTGGGGTAAAGCGGACGAATTGCGTGAAGCGATCGCCGATTTCAAAACTTCCGGCAAACCTGTTTATGCCTATATGGAGATCGGCATGAATCGCGAATATTACATCGCGACCGCCGCCGACAAGATCTTTCTACCGCCGCCGGGCGACCTATATATAAACGGATTTGCCGCCGAAGCCAGCTTCTATAAGGGTTCGCTCGATAAGCTCGGTATTGAAGCTGACGTGATCCAGATAGGGCCAAAATACAAGAACGCGCCCGACCAATACACCAAGACCGAGATGGGCGAAGGCCAGCGTGAGGTCATCAACGCCATTCTTGACGAGTATTACGGCCGCATGACGAACGCGATCGCCGAATCGCGTAAGAAGCCGATCGAAGACGTGAAAGCCGCGATCGACAGTGCGCCTTACAATGCGCCTCAAGCTAAACAACTCGGCTTGATCGATGATGCGTTTTACATCGACCAGGTTCACGAAGCGTTAAAAACGCAGCTTGGTTATCGTCAGGAAGACGCTCTCAGGACGATCAGCGGCGGCAAGTATCGCGAGATCCCGTCCGATTCGCTCGGCCTAAATAATGGCGAACGCATTGCCGTGATCTTCGCTTCGGGTGCTATCAACGTCGGCCATACGAACGACAGTCCGTTTGGCGGACAGATGGTCGGTTCGGACACCGTCGTTCAGGCGGTGAACGAAGCCGCAGCCGATCCCGGAATTAAGGCGATCGTTCTTCGCGTGGATTCGCCGGGCGGTTCTGCTCTCGCGTCTGATCTAATGTATCGAGCGATCGACAACGCAAAGGCGAAGGGCAAGCCTGTAGTCGTTTCGATGGGCGATGTCGCAGCTTCGGGCGGTTATTACATTTCCGCAAATGCTGACAAGATCGTCGCTCAGCCTGCATCGATAACAGGCTCGATCGGCGTCTTTATGGGCAAACCGGTCGTAAAAGGAATGTACGATTGGCTGGGAATTTCGAACGAATACGTGATGCGCGGCAAGAACTCCGGCATCTTTCGTGCGACCGAAAAATGGACGCCGGAAGAGCGTGCGAAGATGGAAGAACAG
>JBGTKQ010000038.1:0-5305 GCA_041744555.1 Pyrinomonadaceae bacterium | reverse complement strand
GACAATCCCGGAGCACTGTTGTTCGTTGCGGTTGACGACAAGAAATATTTCACGCACATAAGTAAAGATCTCGAAGACGAGTTGCCCGATGGTGTCGCGGGCAGCCTTCAGCGGCAGTTTCTGGTGCCCGAGTTTCGCAAGGGCAATTTCGGCAAAGGTATTGCCGACACGATCGATGCGTACATCACCACGATCGAACAAAAGACGAGCGGTTTTATTCCGCCCGCACCGAAAGGTACGACCGAGGAAGAATCCGGTTCGCCGTCATGGTACAACGTTTTCTGCTGCCTTGCGGTCATACTTTTTCTCGTGCTCATGGTATGGTCCAATAGAAAAAATTCTGGGCGATCAAATGACGATGACGACAGGTGGGGCGGTGGCGGAGGGATCATGGACGCACTCCCATGGATAATTCTCGCGGGGTCTTCGAGCGGTGGAGCGTCATCCGGGAGCAGTTGGGGTGGAAGTAGCGATTGGGGCTCGTCCGGTGGTTCGGATTGGGGTGGGTTCGGCGGCGGAGGTGATTTTGGCGGTGGCGGCGCAGGAGGCGATTGGTAGATGCAGACTCAATTTTCAGCTTTGATCGACGATCTAAAGGCGACGCACGGACGAAATTTGGTCTCAGTGACCCTTTATGGTTCCGCGGCGGCGGGCGACTTTATACCTCGCCATTCGGACTATAACTTGTTGATCGCACTCGACAAGATCACGCCAAAAGATCTGCGCCAGGCACACGCCTGCGTTCGCGAATGGCACAAAATGGGGCATCCCGTGCCGATCTACTTTACGGTGTCAGAGTTAAACAATGCCGCGGACGTCTTCCCTATTGAGTTTCACCAGATGCAGGAAGCACACAAAGTTCTATATGGGCAGGATGTGCTCGCGGGACTTGAGATATCGGATCGATTCTTGCGGCATCAAGCTGAATACGAACTGCGGAGCAAGTTGCTCCACCTTCGACGACAGTATATTCCGGCATCGACGTCGGTCGATGGTTTGAAGCACTTGATGACCGAGAGCCTTTCGAGTTTTTCGGCAGTTTTTCGTGCGGTCTTGATATTGAACGGCAAACGTCCGCCGGTAAAAAAAGAAGAGATCGTAGCTTTAACTTGCAGGATCTCAGGGTTGGACGAAAGCCCATTCGAAAAGATATTCAGTATTCGAAAGGATGATTATGGGCAGACGTTCGACGAGGTCGGGGCGAACAAGCTGTTCAGTGAATATATGGAACAGATCGAACTTGTGATAGATTCGGTCAATAAGTTGGAAGCGGAATAGTTGGCAAAAACGGCGTAAGTATCGCCGCATAGGAAAGGTTTAAGGAGAACAAGGATGAGACGAGTAATTTTATTAACTGTGGCAATTGTTGCCCTATTCGGGCTAAGCGGTTGTAGCTACAACGAACTGACGGTAAAGAAGGAAAATGTAAAGGCCAGATGGGCCGCGGTGGAAAGCACGTTGCAGCGGCGAGCAGACCTGATACCGAACTTGGTCGAAACGGCCAAAATGTCAGGAGTTCAGGAACAAGAAGTATTTGGACAGATCGCCGATGCACGTTCTCGGCTATTGAACGCAACAGGTGCGGCGGGCCAAGCGGATGGCGGTGACAAAACACCTGAGCAGAGGCAAGCCGTCATTGAAGCGAACAATAGTTTTGGCGGAACGATCGGCCGATTGTTAAGCCTCCAAGAACAGTATCCTGTTCTTCGCTCTAGCGAAGCTTTTATGAATGTTCAGAACGAGTTGTCTGGAACGGAGAACCGCATCAACGTCGCTCGGCTTGATTACATTGAAGCGGTTCGCGATTATAACGCAACGAGAAATTCGTTTCCGGCAGTCTTGACCGCCGGCCTACTTGGATTTAAGGAAGAACCTTCTTTCGAGGCGGATCAAGGAGCTAGAAATGCACCGTCAGTTGGTGATTCTAACTCGCTGCGTCGAACACAGGCACCTGCCGCTCCAGCAAATGCTCCCGCCGCACCTACAGCGAACAAATAGGTAAATTGATCAAAAGCCGCGAGAGCTGCACATTGAACAATGATCACAAGGCTTGCCGTTTGGTTCAAACGTGCAGGCCTTTTCCTTTTCTACGCCGGAAAAGATTTGATCAACAATGGCTTCGGCAACGGAGAATTTGTCTAGGCTAGGATGAGCGATCGGAAGTTCTTGACGCTTCGGCGGGTTGATTGAAACTGCTTCGAGTTTATCAAGACGATGGTTTATCTTTTCAAGACTCGCGAAAACCGACGCAATGTCGCTTGGTTGTTGCTCGTTTTCAAGGAGTTTGGCGATTCGATTTGCAAGTTTCTGATTTTCGGTCATTTTATGAGGTCGATGTAATCGACTACGCCGACGATCGCAGAATCGATAGCAGCACCCGGACGGCCCGTTGCCGCCGTCGAAGCACACCAGCCTTCCTGAGCAATGATCACTATATCGCCTTCGCCGGAGCTTACTGAATCGAGAGCCAAGCACGTATAATCCATGTCATCGCCTTCCGGCGTTATCTGGCGGCAGAGCATTATCCGCGTTCCTTCATAACGCTGGTTCTTCTGCGTCGCCACGACATTTCCAATTACCTTTGCAATCAGCACTTTTAATTATCCCTGGAAAACATGCGAATCCGAATCAATGATGCCAACTATAGTGCAATCGGTCGGCGTTTCGTCTCGCTTAAATGGAAACGAAGCTTCTTTTCCCCGGCACCAGAAGATCAGTTCACCTTCGCCGGCGCCCACTGCGTCGAGTGCGATCATCGGGCTTCCCTTTGCTTTCAGGTCTGCATCAAGCGTTTGGACAATAAGGAATTTGCGGCCGTCCAAGGCTTCGTTCTTAACGGTCGCTACAACCGTGCCGATCACTCGAGCAATCTGCATTTATCTACGTGAGCGAAACGAACGCTCAGGCTTTTTATAAGTTCCGTAAGCGATCGCGAGCAAGGTAACGATCAGGACAATACTGAATTCCATTCCGTTTCGGCCTGCTCCGACGACGAACCAGCCTTCTTTCAAATGGATCATGTAAATGCCGACGGCCAAGTGAAATGCGAAGATCAGAGAGATGATCCAGGAATAAAAACCGACCGCTAGAAGCACGCTGCCAACAAGCTCAAAGAGCGTGATCGCCCACGCAAGATAAACCCCGAGCGGAAGTCCTTGAGCCGTTAAAAACTCCCCAAACCCGCCAATCGTTCCATTCGAGATCCGGGCCGCACCATGGATAAACATCACTACCGCCAGGAGAACCCGAATAATCAATAATGCTGTTTGCGTTCTGTCTGTTGGCATACGTGAAAACGACTTCGGAAAATTAACGGGCGTCGTCGTTCGTAAAATCGATCGTATCGATAACACCGATTATCGCGGAATCTACCGGGCAATCCTTGTTGCCTTCGGCAAGCCGAGCTGACGATCCGCCGACGACTATCACTTTCTCGTGGTATCCGGCTCCGACGGTATCGACCGCAACAACATAGCCGCTCTGGTCAGTGCCATCGAGATTGACGGGTTTGACGATGAGCAGCTTTTTGCCTTGTAGCCGTTCGTCCTTTTGGCTTGCGACAACGGTGCCTAATATGCGTCCGATGATCATTGAACTATTTCATTACAACCGGCAACGTTTCATCGACACTCGCATGTGGACGCGGGATCACATGAACGCTTACGAGTTCGCCGACACGTCGTGCTGCGGCCGCTCCGGCATCGGTCGCTGCTTTGACCGCCGCAACATCGCCGCGAACGATCGCGGTTACAAAACCCGCACCGATCTTTTCATAACCGACGAGCTGCACGTTCGCCGCTTTGACCATTGCGTCGGCGGCCTCGATCATCGCAACAAGACCCTTGGTCTCAACCATTCCTAATGCTTCTTGCATTTAGCTTTGCTCCTGATTTCCAATGGAAATTTGAATTGACCTGTGTAGTTTAACTTAAGTTAGCCGCTTGGCTCAAAAGCTCTATCAACTCTTCGCGCGTAAATGAGACTTTTGCTCCATTTGACTGAGGTTCGTTTGGATAACTAACATCCAGATCGCACGTAATGCCCGCATCGTGAAGATACCCGCAGGCCTGACAACGAGCGTTTGTTTTTAGATAGCCGGCCTTTTCGCGGATGTTTATCAGCTTTTCGATTGCGTCCTGCGGCAGATCGTTCGCACCGCCCAAACCTTTCGCCAGAATTGCGATCTTCGCTGTGTGCTCAAGGGTTTCCAAACGATCAAACGCCTGCCAAAGGTCGTCGCCGTAAGCTACCGCACCATGGTTAGCCATCAAAAGAGCATTGTGATGGGCGAGAAAGGGCTTCATGGATTCGGTCAGTTCGTCAGTCGAAGGCGTGCCGTAATCGGTCAGCGGTACGCAGCCGAGCGTTAGAATAACCTCGGACAAGATCGGTTTGTCGATCGCAAGACCGGCGACTGCGAACGCCGTCCCGTGTGGCGGATGTGCGTGGCAAACGGCTTTCACGTCCGGACGCATTTTATAGATCAGCAAATGCATCGCAAGTTC
Source organism: Pyrinomonadaceae bacterium (assembly GCA_041744555.1). Lineage (GTDB taxonomy): Bacteria > Acidobacteriota > Blastocatellia > Pyrinomonadales > Pyrinomonadaceae > OLB17. The sequence continues at coordinate 800 of JBGTKQ010000038.1, read as the reverse complement.
CGATGACGCTTTCTTATCCGTCAAAGGCTTACCGTCCATGTCAGTTAACGCCAGGCAGTCTTCGGTCATCCGGCCTTTACAAATCATCGTCGGCGTCGCCAAAACGGTATTCTCGTCGAGCCGGATGCTCACATTGCCATCCGACGAAACGACATAGCTCCGCTCATATAGCAACTTGCCGATCTCGACAATCAATTTTCTTGCCTCTAATTCGTTCATCAACTTTTAGTAACAGACTTCGCGGTACACGGGCTTTTCGAATTGTTGCTTCAATTTAAGAGCTCTTAGTTTTTCACTGAGGAAAATGCGATTCGATAGTTCTTGAAGAGTTTGTTTTTGACGAGCTTTTTCATTCTGATTGTTCCGCAGTATTTGGAGTGTCAATTCCTGAATTTCAATCTCAAGTTCCAACCCTTTTATCAGATAGTAATTTTTATCCTCGACACACACAGAGCTTCGGATTTGTGCAGAGCCTCGGTGTTCTGAACGTCCCACGGAATCAGATGAGGAAACTCTTTTATCGCCCGAAGTGGTAATCAAATACGTTAGCGACAAACCAAACACCAACGAAATTACAAATGCTGTGAAACGCGACTTGAACATACAGACAAACAAAGAAACCACAGATTAACACAACTCGATTGTCGCGTTAACCTGTGGCCTTTGATTCTAACAAGACTAGTTGACCGGTGCGGTCTTCATCTTCGCTTCTTTCACCTTCAGGAAGCAATCTGTTTTGGGCGACGAACCGTGACCGATTCCTGTGGGAAGATCATGGTTGTTCAGTTCTTGCATTAAAC
>JBGTKQ010000037.1:0-9817 GCA_041744555.1 Pyrinomonadaceae bacterium | reverse complement strand
ATGATGCAGAAGGTGAATTATGTCCACAAGAATCCGGTCGAGGCTGGTTTGGTGGACGCAATAGAAGATTATCGTTTTTCGAGCGCTCGATTTTGGATGAGGAAGCAGCTTCTCGAAGATGAGCCGCTTGAGGTGGATATTTAAAGGATCGATTGGCGAGGATGATCGCGGGCAAGCCCGGGTTTCGTGTTCGCTGCACGGCGAAGCAAGCTTCGCCGCACAACATAGCGGCAAGCCGCGGGAAAGAGTCGGAACCACCTTCGGTAGCGGGTGGTTTAAGCTGCTGTAGAAATATTGTTGAATCGTGTGTGACTTCAACCGCCAACGACCGTTGGCGGTTCTGACCGTAGTGCAAGCTTCGCCGCATAACATAGCGGCGAAGCTGCATCCGATCTTGGAGCTGACATCTGGCCATAGCAGAAATTGCAAACATGTGGTGATTCAACGGATAATCTATTCAATGACGGCGCAGATAATTGAGACAGAGGAGACGCTGATAATTGAGACGCCGGAGCGGGTTTCTTTGGCGTTTCCGCTTGCTTCGATCGGGAACCGGTTTTTGGCGGTGGCGATCGATCATGCGATACAGTACACGGCGATGATCGCAGCGGGGATCATTTTTACGCAGGCGGCGGGCATCAATATTTTCGATGATGGGCCGGGAAGCGAAGGGCTATTCGCTCAGATGTCGAACTGGTCGATCGCGTTCATGATACTCACGCTCTTTCTGCTTTTTGCCGGATATTTTATCTTTTTCGAATGGCTTTGGAGCGGGCAAACGCCGGGAAAGCGTTTGATGAAGCTGCGCGTGATACGCGAGGACGGGCGGCCGATAACGATCTGGGAAGCGATCGCACGAAACCTGCTCCGCGTGTTCGACGCGATTCCCGGATTTATTGTGCCGGTCTATTCGATCGGTCTGATAACGATATTTTTGAATCGCCGCGACCAACGCGTCGGCGATCTGTTTGCAGGAACGGTCGTGATCCGCGAGCGAATGGATGAGGCCCCGACCTTTGCCGAAACATTTTCAAATCCGATCGCTGATGCCGCGTTTCGCCGAGTGCAAAAACCGACAAAATTCACCGCCGATCTTTCAAAGCTGAACGATGGCGATATCGAGGTGGTTGAAAGCTTGCTGCGACGGCGTTGGGAAATAACCGAACGCCAGCGTGAATGGATGGCGTGGCGCGTCGCTTTGCCGATAATGTTTCGGATCAAGCCGGAATACGACGCCGAGACATTTACCTACGAAGGTTTTTTGGAAGAGCTCGTCCATAAATACAACGCCAAACAGCGGTTTTTGAATTAGCCCTTTAGCATGAATGAGACCTTTTCGACGTTTTCTATTTTGTAATGATCTCGATCTGTTCTTCACCTTTCGAATTCTCGGTCCATTTTAATCTAAAGATAGTTCCAGCATCGGTCGGAGTAATTTTCGTTCCAAGCAGTTCGAAAGCCTTCGCAAGAACGGGATCGGAAAGTGAACGAAGATCCGTGCCGGACGGAATAACCGTCTCGTCTGGAACTACTCCGACGTGTTCAAGGCTTTTCCGGTCCGAGAAGATCACATCTGCATTTGTCACACTGACACCATATGCGATCTCATCGCTTCCGCCGAGATAGAGTGTTTCGTTCAATGCCTGCATGACCGCTCCGGAAGAGACATCACCAACGACCTTTCCGCGGCCTTCAAGCTGGACAAGACGGGCAAAGATCTCGGACGCTGATGCCGAGTTCGCATCGATCAAAACAACTAGATTACCGGAAAAGACCTTGTCGCCCCTAGTTTTACTTACCATCGGATCCATCGGCTTGCGACCCTTTCTTTCCGCGATAACCAGATCTTTGTCAAACATAAAGCTAACAAGTCTTTCGAGAGCATCCACGCGTCCGCCTCCGTTACCACGAAGATCGAGGATCAGATTCTGCGAACTGCGAACCTTGCCAACCATCACGTCGATCTGGTTTGGATCAACTGAAAACGATGGCATTTTCCATATTGTTACGTTGCCGATCGTTTTGAAATAGTTGTAGTCAAGCATCGACTTCCCGGTTGTGTCCAGTATCTTGAACAATGTCTGCGCCGTGTAGATGCGGGGAAGCCGTCGAAGTTTTGAATCGATCGATATCTCTTTTGGTGACGACGCTCCGGGACTCAAGACCGAAAGTTTAATTGCCGGACGCTTACTCAAAACCTCGTAAAAGTACATTACTTTCCAAAGTTCTTTTCTGCTCGGCGTTGTCCCTTCGATCCCGATAATTTGATCGCCCGGGCTTAACCCCTTTTTCTCCGCATCGCTTCCGGGCTTAACGAGAGTAACGAATAACTTGTCGCCAAAGATCTTGTGACGCCATCCGTATTCAACCTCAAGATTTGTTGATGGCGGAATAAAATATAGATGGGAATCATCAAAATCGATCAAGGCCTGAGCGATGGCCCCAAACGCTTGGCCGGTAGTAGAAACTTCATCCAAACGAGCGTTGACCTTTTCAAAGCGTTCATCGAGATCAATTCCCCGAAAGTTTTCATCATAGTAATTCTTTTTTACCGCGTTTTTGACATTCTTCATCATCAACTTCATGGTTTCACGCTGTATTCGGTTCAAAGTTTGCTGAGCGGTAGCCGGAACCGCGGAGTTGTGAAAAATAAATACGGCAACGATAGAAATGCAAAAAAAAGCTCTGATTCTCATTTTGATCTCGCCTCCAGATTCAAGGGGTTAAATGTTGTTCTGTACTTTTTTAAGGACACTAATTTTCTATGGAAGGATACCAATCTTCCAGCTTGAACTCCAGTCCTTTCCGAACAGGAATGTTATACTGCCGTCGACATTTGTTTCCTTGGGATCAACATCGTAAATTGTAGTCTCCTATTTCGAAAGGCGTGAAAAAGAACATTTTAGTAACTGGCGGAGCCGGTTTTATAGGGTCGCATTTGGTGCAGCATCTGCTGAGCGAAGGCGGCTGGAGGATAACTATTGTCGATGACCTGAACGACTTCTATTCGCCTGAGTTGAAGCGTGCGAATTTGGCGTTGTTTGAGGGCGATAAGGCTGTTAATTTCGTTAAGGCGGACATTCGGGACAGCGAGCCCCTAGCTGCAGTTTTTGAAGACGGATCTTTTGATGTGATCGTCCACCTGGCGGCGCGTGCCGGCGTGCGGCCGTCGCTTAAAGAGCCGCGGCTTTATGCGGAAACGAATATCATCGGCACGTTGAACCTGCTCGAACTCGCTCGCGATAACGGCATCAAACAATTTGTATTTGGTTCATCCAGCTCGGTTTACGGCATCAATGAAAAAGTGCCGTTCGCCGAGGACGACCCGATCCGCAACCCGATCTCGCCTTACGCTTCGACGAAAGCGGCGGGCGAGCTTATCTGCCACACGTACTCGTATTTGTTCGATATTCGCACGGTGTGCCTGAGATTTTTCACGGTATATGGACCGCGGCAAAGACCGGACTTGGCGATACATAAATTTACGCGGCTGATCTCGGAAGGGAAGCCGATACAGATGTTTGGCGACGGGACGACGCGGCGGGATTACACTTATGTTGACGATATTATTCAGGGCGTGCGTGCCGCGATGGACTACGATGCCGCGATGCACGAGGTGTTCAATCTTGGTGAATCGGAAACGACCGAACTCAAGCGTTTGATCGAATTGCTGGAAGATTCTTTGGGTACAAAAGCCGTCATCGACCACCAGCCGATGCAGCCCGGCGACGTGCCGATTACGTTCGCGGATATCTCGAAAGCTCGCGAGTTGCTCGGCTATTCACCCACGACAAAGATCGAAGCCGGAATTCCCAAATTCGTCGAATGGTTTCGCTCGGCAAACGCCTGATCTAGCTCATCGAATAAAGGCCGAACATCTGCGTGGGGTGGCTTTAGCTCCAGCCGAAGACGCGTTTCATTGCGGGAAGCAGGCGGTGGCCGGCGACGACGGACCGGAAGTATTCTTCGTGTTCGAGTTCGACGCGTGCCATGTCGAGGAGATCTTCCACGCAATCGTGCATCTCCAGTTGTTTTGCGAATTCTGCGGCTTCTTCGTACTCGGCGGAGTTCTGGCTTTCGAGCCGCCCGGCGAAATACATCGGCATGAACCAACCCGAAACATGGCACGTCACACCGAGAGTACGGCCGATGGTCCAAAAGACTTTCTCTCGCGATTTTCTTGGAGCGGCACCGAGCTTTTCAAGCCATTCGCCAACCCGCCGCCGATGCTCCCATTCTTCTCGTTCGATCTGTTTGATGCGTGTCCGTTCGGTTGATTCCTTCAACGATTTCCAATGCCCGCGATACGCATACGCCGCCGCCACCTCGCCGGAAAAAGCATTTTGCAGTATGCGGATCAGAGATTTTCGGGCGTTGTCGGCCATCAATTTATTTTCTTGCGAGCGAGGAGCAGCTTCATCAACTCGACCGCCCCGACCTCGCCTTTTTTGCGAATGAAATCACGCGGCGTATTGTCGCCGATCTCGAAAACGATCGCTTCCATTCCATGTGCGTCGAAAAAATGGTTACGCGAAACACGTGTCGGCAACAGACGCGAATTTGCCTGAATGTTGGGCGAATAACCGGGAATAGCGGTTTGGATATTTGCGATCCAATCATCGACCAGGCCGGGCATATTGCCTTCGTAGATATTGCTGAACGGATAGTAGATGTCGTTCCACGTCGAGTGAAAATCGATACCGAAATAGAACGTGCCGCCGGTATCGGCGGTTTTGCGTTTTAGAAAATCTCGGACAGCCTGTGTCTCCGGTTGATTGAATTCGGACCAGTCGCGATTGAGGTCGATGCCGCCACCGTTGTGCCGCCAGCCGCCAGCGTCAACACCGTCAGGGTTCATTAGCGGAACGATGTAAATTCCCCAATCCTTTCTAAATGTTCTAGATAATTCCGACTTGTCCGCGATCGTTTCGACGAACGCCTGCATCGCGAAATAACCGGTTACCTCGGGCGGATGCTGCCGCGAGATGACGAGCAGCATATTTTTTGACGCGAGATTGCCGACCTTTAGCATTCGTAAGGAGCGGCCCTCTCGACTTTTGCCGATCTCTTCTGTTTGGAACTTGCCCTTTTTTCCGGTGCGGTCGATCCAGTCAAAGACGTGTTTCGAGGTTTGCAGTTCCTGTGCGCTTATCCAGAGCGGCTTCTTTGCAACCGCAAGCCGAAGGATCACGCTTTTAGGCCGCGAACGCGGGCCCGATTCTGCCGTCCCTTTTTCGATGTCGGTTATCCGCTCCGGCTCAAGCGGCGTCCACGTCCTGCCATCGCGGCTGACTTTCGGGTCGTATCGATGCACGGCAAATTCAGGATAAACCAGCCGGACGCTGATCTCTTTCTTCCTTTTCGACCATACCTTGAACGCATACCACGGGCTCATATTTATCGGCTCATTTTCCGGCAGGATCGAAATAACATAACGCCCTTCTCCATCTTTCTCGATTAAATTCAGTCTGGCTCCGTCAAATTCGTTGGAAAAATAAACCCCGTCCGCCACGAATCCGATCGTTCGCTTTTCCTGTTTCCATATCGGCCGCGTCGTAGTGCTGACCTGCTGCGGTTCGACATCTTGAGCGAATAATAGACCGGAAACAAGAGAAATAGAGAGAAAAAAGAGAGCGAATATGACGTTGGGTCGTTTTAACATATAGTGCACTCCGATCAATCGTGCAGCTAATTTTGACTGAAATCAAATCACACTTGACAGAAATTAGAATTGGAATTATTCTAATCATAACTCCAATCAGCAGTATAAGAAAATGGAAGATATTCAAAGTTTAGGATTGACCAAGCAGCGTCGAGCCGTGCTTCAGGTAATACGGGAAGCTGACCAGCATCTTACGGCGAATGAGGTGTTTGAGGACGCTCGGCATCTGTTGCCTGGAATATCGTTTGCTACCGTTTACAATTCACTGCGATACCTGAAACAAGAAGGGCTGATCGGAGAGGTTAGCTTTGGCAACGACGCGGCGCGTTACGACAGAAACCTGACCAGACATGACCACGCGATATGCCGGCAATGTGGGAAGCTCGTCGACATTGAATTGGAGATTCCGGCCGGGCTGATCAAGGAAGCAGCAAAGCTATCGAGATTCGCGGCCGAATCGATCGAGCTTACCTTGAGGGGATTGTGCCCCGATTGCGGCGAAACGAACATAATCTAGTCTTATAAAAATAAACTTAAGGGGAACTGAGCAACTATGGGAGAAAATGGTAACGGTGGCGGCAAGTGTCCGTTCACAAGCGGTGCGATAGGGTTCACGACCGAGAGTATGCGGTCGAACCGTGACTGGTGGCCGAAGATGTTGAACTTGAACATTCTTCGTCAGCATTCAGACAAATCCGATCCGATGGGCGAGGATTTTGACTATGCAAAAGAATTCATGACGCTCGATTACGCGGCGCTCAAGAAAGATCTTGCCGACCTGATGACGGATTCGCAGGACTGGTGGCCGGCGGATTTTGGCCACTACGGCGGACTCTTTATTCGCCTTGCGTGGCACGCGGCGGGAACATACCGCATTGGCGACGGACGCGGCGGTGGCGGTCGCGGACAGCAGCGTTTTGCTCCGCTAAATAGCTGGCCGGACAATGTGAGTCTCGACAAAGCCCGACGATTGCTGTGGCCGATCAAGCAAAAATATGGGCGAAAGATCTCGTGGGCCGATCTGTTTATTTTGGTTGGTAACGTTGCTCTTGAAACGATGGATTTCAAAACGTTCGGCTTTGGCGGTGGACGTGCGGACGTTTGGGAAGCCGACCAGGATGTGTATTGGGGAGCTGAAACGACGTGGCTGGCCGGAGACGTTCGTTATGCACACGGTTCCGAAGGTGTTTCCGGCGACGGTGTACTCGTTTCTGACGACGATGCTGACGGCGACGTTCACAGTCGAAAGCTCGAAAATCCGCTCGGCGCCGTGCAGATGGGTTTGATCTACGTGAATCCCGAAGGGCCTGACGGCAACCCTGATCCGCTGCTCGCGGCACACGATATTCGCGACACGTTTGGCCGCATGGCTATGAACGATGAGGAAACTGTCGCGCTGATCGCGGGCGGACATACGTTCGGTAAGACGCACGGTGCAGCGCCGTCGGATAATGTCGCTGTCGAACCGGAAGGAGCGGGAATCGAGGCTCAGGGTTTCGGCTGGCACAACGCCCACGGAACCGGAATGGGCGCCGACACCATCACAAGCGGACTCGAAGTAACCTGGACGACGACGCCGACGAAGTGGGGAAATAATTATTTCGAAAATCTGTTTGGGTTCGAATGGGAACTGACAAAGAGTCCGGCAGGTGCGCAGCAGTGGGTTGCTAAGGACGCGGACGATATTATCCCCGATGCGTACGACCCAGACAAAAAACACAAGCCAACTATGCTGACGACCGATCTGTCGCTCAGGTTTGATCCTGCATACGAGAAAATATCACGACATTTTCTTGAGAATCCGGACGCGTTCGCAGATGCATTTGCACGTGCGTGGTACAAATTGACGCATCGCGACATGGGTCCAAAGCGACGTTATCTTGGGCCCGAAGTTCCGACGGAAGAATTGATCTGGCAAGATCCGATCCCGGAAGGCGTGTCGATCAGCGACGCCGATGTCGCGGCACTTAAAGTCAAGATCCTCGATTCGGGATTGACGGTTTCGCAGCTTGTTTCGACCGCGTGGGCTTCCGGCTCGACATTCCGCAACGGCGACAAACGCGGTGGTGCGAACGGTGCACGTATTCGACTTGAACCGCAGCGTGGCTGGGAGTCGAACAATCCTTTCCAACTCGGAACTGTGCTCGGAAAGCTCGAAGCAGTCCAGAAGGATTTCGGCAAAGACGTTTCTCTTGCTGATCTGATCGTTCTCGGCGGTTGTGCGGCTATCGAAAAGGCGGCGAAAGATGCCGGCCACAACATTACCGTGCCGTTTAGATCGGGACGCGGCGACGCTTCGCAAGAACAGACCGAAGTCGATTCGTTCAAGTATCTTGAGCCCCAAGCCGACGGATTCCGTAATTACAAGAAAGGTCATCACAAAACGCCGGCCGAAGAAATGCTTGTTGATAAGGCACAGCAACTGACACTGACGGCGCCGGAAATGACTGCGTTGGTCGGTGGTTTACGTGTTCTAGGTGCAAATTACGACGGCGGAAAGCACGGCGTTTTCACCGATAAGCCGGGAACGCTGACGAATGATTTCTTCGTCAACCTACTCGATATGAGCACGGAATGGAAACCGGCAGGCGATGCGTTTAACGGCACTGACCGCACGACCGGCGCTCCGAAATGGACAGCAACACGCGTCGATCTGGTCTTCGGCTCAAACTCGGAACTTCGCGCGATCGCTGAGGTGTATGCTTGTTCGGATTCGCAAGAGAAATTCGTCAATGATTTCGTGTCGGCATGGGATAAGGTGATGAACCTTGACCGTTTCGACGTGGCGTAAATTCTCGAGCCAAACTGCTCGTTATCAAGAGACGGTCTGGAAACGGGCCGTCTTTTTCGTGAAATAGATTATTATGAATCGAGCGGCGAGGAGATTATGGCAGACGATAAAGCGATGAATAACGAGGCGGTGGTTCCGGCCGCGTTGCGGACTTGGTTCGTAATACATTTCGCGATCGATCTACTTGTGGCTTTGCCTTTGTTTATAGCGCCGCGTGAGGTGCTCGCGCTTCTTGGTTGGGTGTCTATTGATCCGATGGCGACACGTCTTGTGGCGGCGGCACTCTTTGGTATCGGGCTCGAATCGCTTCTTGGACGAAACGCACGATCCGAATCATTCAAAGGAATGCTCCAGCTAAAACTGATCTGGTCCGCTTTTGCCACCGTAGGACTTGCTTGGTCCACGCTCGATGGTGATCTCAAATATCCGATCATCGGCTGGTTACTGGTCGGCACGTTTGCGGCTTTCCACGCACTTTGGTGGTATTGGTTCTTAAAACTTAATCGGACTGATTAGCTCGGGCCGTTTACGAAGCCGCGAGCGGCGTAATAGCTTTCGGCGCCGTTGTGATAGGTCCATACCTGGTCATATCGGCTATCGCCAAAGTTGGCACCGCCAAGCTTCGGTGCTTCCATCCTGTCCGTGGGTTGAAACCGATGGCTACAATCATGTTGCCGCTACAAGGCATTCGGATCACCAAATCCGAATAGAATTGCCGCTGGGATTCGATGGTCGCTGGGCGCCGCCTCCGTTTGTTCGTAACTGAAGGGCGGAAGCTTTGATTCGAGTTCTCATAGTTTCTTAACGATCTCTTCGGCAGTGGTCAACATTTTCTCTAGCTCCTGCTTGGGCAAGTATTTGCCGTTTGTGACGACGGCATTGATCTTTTTAGTGTTCTTGATATCCTCGAGCGGGCTCGCATCGAGCAAAACAAGATCGGCAATCTTTCCGGCTTCGATCGTGCCGAGTTCCTTTTCGCGTTTTAAGAAGATCGCAGGATTTAATGTTGCCGCCCGCAAGGCTTCGAGTGGCGACAGGCCGCCTTTTACAAGCAATTCGAGTTCATCATGAAGGCTGAATCCGAAAAACAGAAAAGCAAAATTTGAATCGGCATCGGTTCCGGCGAGTATTTTAGCACCACCCCGATGAAGGTCCGCCGGCATTTTTATCCGGTTAGCGAATTCGCGCCGCCGCTCGCTCAAGATCGCGTCCTCGCCTCGGTCGCCATACACCATATGACCGCTTACGAAACCAACGTCCCATTGAATACCTTCGCGCCAGAGCTGCTGTTTTGCTTTGGTGACAAAACGAAGCCGCGGATCCTTGAAACGTTCTTCAAACTCGGGCCCTTCCCAATACTCATT
>JBGTKQ010000036.1:0-6217 GCA_041744555.1 Pyrinomonadaceae bacterium | reverse complement strand
CTGAGTAGACAATCAGTTCGTCCGGCTTTTGGAACTGCTCTTCAAGCCACTCGTTACGATCTATTTCAGGTATCTCAAAAAGATATTTTCGATCGCCCCAACTCCATGCATAAGCAAGCTGCCAGTGTTGACCACACGATTCGCACTTTAGCAGTTTGTTTTTACTTCGGTCGTGTTCCCCAACGATCTCGAGACGCTTGAGAAATCGCGGAGTTTGTTTGATTCGCTCCTTCAGCGCATCGCTGGATAATTCCATCGGTTGAAATCGGTCGCAATCACAAGTCACAATCCTGCTCATAATGACTGTGCTCGTCGTCGAATAAAAACCTGCCAAACGAGTAAGCATAGAATCGAAAAAATTGCGGAAATTGCCAACGAATTATCCCACAACTCAGTTCGCAAATTCTGAGGCTGTTCGTTTATCCAGTGCATCTTGCCGGGCATATAGATCAGACTCGCCAAGACGGCTGAGAAAGATATTACAGCAATAGTACCAGTCGACCACAAATGTCTAATTGTAGGAGTTTTTGTCAAGGCGTTTATTAGGATGGCGAGCAACATTCCGATAACAAACGCACTTGCTAGAAGTGCTGCAAAGAAAATGAGCGTTACTTGAAAGGGGACAGGAAACATTTCTTAAGTACCAAGAAGTTCAGTTACCAACGCTGCCCTCTTCGCAATATCACTCACCAAAATATGTTCATTCAACGTGTGTGCGCCGGCGATGCCGAGGCGGTCTAGGACGGGAACACTAAAGCTCGTCATTCTACACATGATCGTTTGGATTCTCTACGCTAAGGCCCTCGGCAGTAGCTGTCGAATTTAGGTCGCCATCGGCTGAAACGAATTTCAAAGCATCGTAACCGTTCTCGGTCAGATTGCGGTTAGCGGCCAACGCCGCTGCGAGTTGAACTGCGTCGTAGCCTCGCAACGCATATTTTGTTGCTATAGACGCAGCGGCTTCTACCATTTCCGTAGAAATAGCTGCAATCAGATAAAGGTCGTTAAAATCGATTGTGAAAGAGTTCAGTGCGGTGACGGCGTCTTTCTCCGCCAAAGTCGTTCCTTTTCTTCTTCGTGCAAACGCCGATGCAACTTCGGCCCTTGTTATCTCCGCAATAAAAACATTGTTTCCATGCTGCGGGTCGATCAACCTTTCAACAAATCCGGAACCGCTTTCATTGATGTATCGCTTTACGATCGCACTCGAATCGAGAAAATAATCAGCCATCAACCGCGATCCTCAATAATAGTTTCTGACATCGGCTTGCCGATGACGTTGACGCGCTCAAATTTCCTCTTTGGGATCTCTTGCTTAAATCGGTTCGGGATCTGCGATATAAGCCCGCTTCGTTTCATCGATTCGATGAAACGAAGTTCTTTTGACCCATATCCATTTGTGTCCATCAGTGTCAGATCGTCGTTCAGTTCATCGAGCACTTGGCGACGAGCCGTAAGCGGCATTTTTCGGATTTCTTTTAATACTTCAGTTGGTGTCATACATATTTCTCCGTCAATATTATAAATCATCCGGCGATTCGTGCCGAGCTAAATTATCCGCGAGTCCTCCTCCAACATAAGCTTCGTCACCAGCGTCGCGCGCTTCGCAATGTCGCTCACCAGAATATGCTCCTGCAGCGTGTGGGCGCCGTTGCCGGCGATGCCTAGGCCATCGAGGACGGGAATGCTTAGGGCTCCGACGAAGTTTCCGTCGGATGCGCCGCCGACCTGGGTTTCACCAAGTTCGTAATCGAACGACGCGGCGATGTCGCGGGCTTTTTCAAATAAAGCGACGACCGCGTCTGTCCGCTCCATCGGCGGTCGGTTTATACCGCCTTCGATGCGGAACGAAACGCGTTCATCGAACGGTTTGAGATCCTTGATCTCTTCGTCGATCCGCGCAGCTTCGTCCATCGTCGAAAAACGCACATCGACCGAGCAGACGGCGTGTTCGGGAATCACGTTGGTGGTCGTTCCGCCGCTTGCGGTGCAGACGTTTACGGTCGTGCCGACCTCAAGAGCGTTCATCGACTGAAGCCGTTCGATCTGTCGTGCGATCTCGAGTATCGCATTCGCTCCCTTTTCCGGTTCGAGGCCCGCATGAGCGGGAACGCCTTGGGCGTGGACGATGTACATTCCTGTTCCCTTGCGTCCGGTTTTCACGCTACCGTTCGCCGATGGTTCGAATACATAACAAGCTTCTGCCAAAGCGGCCTCGCGTTCGACGATCTCGCGTCCGGTGTGGCTGCCGACCTCTTCGTCGCACGAAAGCAGGATCGTTATCGGCTGTGCGGGTCGTGTATTGGTTACATGGAAATAACGCAACGCCTCGAGCATCAAAACGACATTCGCCTTCATATCGAAGATGCCGCAGCCGTAGAATTTGTCGCCTTCGATTCGCGTCGAATTTATTCCGCACGCACCGACAGGATGCACAGTGTCCGTATGCCCGAGCAGCATCACCGGTTTCGCGTCGCCGACGAATGCACGAATAATAACGTGCTCGCCGAAACCTTCGGCAGGAACGCGTTCGATCTCAAGCTCAAGCCCGATCTTCCTTGCCTCATTTTCGATCCAAAGAACGACAGTCTTGTTTCGCCGGGCGTCGTGCGAAGGCGATTCGATCTCAACGATATCGCGGATCAGTTCTACGATCGCACCGCGGCGTTCTTCAAAATATTCGAGCGTCTGTTTCGCGGCCATTTATTTACCAAAGATCTCGTTCAAAGTTTCGCCGATTCTGTAACCGGCCATTGCGAGCCGCTGCTCAGAAACAGCGTAGGCATTACGGCGATAGGAATCGGTCGGCGTTTCGAACCGGACTAGGTCTGCACGAAAAACGTCAGACGATGTTAGTGAAAAACTCTCCTTCTGCCAATCGGAGAATTTGGACAAAAGCAGTACGCTTTTTGATCCTTCAAAGCTGTATCGCGACATCATCGATTCGGCTACATTTCGAATATAATCGGCTTCGCAAAGTCCTGCGTTATAGGGAATGTTTCGCCCTACTATCGAATCCCAAAACGCGTGCAGGTTCACCTGTTCTTCCCGTTTGGTTGCTTCGGGCGTAAGCAAGAACGTATTGCCGCCGCGGTCACCTTCTGGCTCCCGATCAGTTATCCGGCTTGAGGTGTGAAGTGGTTGATGAATATCGCCGCTAAGATGCAGAAACCACGCGAGCGAAACCGCCTTATCAGCAATAGAAACACCAGGATCTCTCAACGCATTTTCAGCATTCGCTAACTGAATGACCGCCTGTCCGTCCGCGACTTTGCCGGGTTCGATAACCGCCTTACCATCCACCTGTTTCCAAAACTCAGATGTGTAGTGCCAATCGGATTTGTTGTATTTGCTGAAACGTACAGGAAACGCCCGGTCGCGGACAACGTCGGCCCAAGTCGGCATGAACATAAAATATTCGAGTCTTTTATGTTCTTCGCTCATAGGGCCAAATGCCATGAAGAAGGTGGATATGTCCGAATCTTCCGGTCCGGATCGAAATATCTTGATCACGTTCTCACGCGCTCTCGGCGACATCCGCTGCCAAGCTATGTATCCGGTGATCTTGTGTCCAACATCGTCCCAAGCCATTGCATTTGGAACTGCTAGAAAAATGAATGCTAGTATTAAAAATTTTGCAGCGTGCTTCGTCATAATGTCTCCCGGATCAATTGAGTTGAATCTTTGTGCTTGATTTTAGCGAATTGCACACACAAGAGAAAGACGGGGAACGTGGTCCGCAAAGATTAGACAAACCATTGGAGAAGTTTCTACATCTTATTACTGCAAAACCTTCCCCATTGCACGTTCTATGTAATGTATCGAGTCAGAATCACATATATGTGTGAGGAGGCAATACAAAGTTATGCAGGGAATTTTGGAAACAAATTTAATTTCAGAAGCCGGAAGCAGAAGAACGCAAAGCGAGTCGGTCGTTAAGATCGGTGTTTTCGGAAAGATCTTCGGCTGCTGGCACAAAAGATTGACGCGGCCTTTTACCGACAAGAACGTTACGTACCGTTCTTGTTTGGAATGCGGAGCAAGAAAGAATTTTAATACACAGAGCTTCAAGACCTCTGGACCGTTTTATTATCCCCCGTCGGTGAAGCCGGATACTCTTCGGCAGGTCACCTAATTCCTGTCCTATATTTCCTTCTTTATATACCTACCAAGTGCGGCCGACCAATAAGGCCGCACTTTTAGTCTGCAGATTGTAGCTTAACGATCGAGGAGCGGTCATATTTTTCTAAGAACCAAGGCCGAGTTCTTTGATCCGAATCCTATGCAGTTGCAGAGAGCGGCATGTACTTCTTGTTTGCGCGATTCGTTCGGTACGTAGTCAAGATCACAAACTGGATCCGGTTGATCGAGGTTGATCGTTGGAGCGATCACCCCTTCGTTTAATGCCATTAGCGTAGCGGCGATTCCGGCCGAGCCGGCGGCTCCTTGCGGGTGGCCGATCTGCGATTTTGTCGCGGACATCGGTATCTGGTAAGCATGTTCGCCGAAAGCCATTTTGATCGCCTTGGTTTCTATGCGGTCGTTTAGCTGGGTGGATGTGCCGTGAAGATTTATGTAGCCTATATCGCTGGCGTCCATTCCTGCATCAGCAAGTGCGAGCGACATTGCTCGTGCCGGTTCGACGCCATTTTCTTCCAAACGTACGCGGTGATATGCATCGCAGGTCGAACCGTATCCGACGATCTCCGCATAGACCTTTGCTCCGCGTTCTTGAGCACGATCGAGAGTTTCAAGAACGTACATCCACGAACCTTCGGCGATCACGATGCCCGATCGATCGGCAGAAAAGGGCCGACTTGCTCGTTCCGGTTCGTCGTTCCATTCTTTGGTGCAAACGGTCATCACCTCAAAGCCTTTTAGAATGCCAGGCGAGATCGGGGAATCTACGCCGCCTGCGATCATCATGTCCTGTCTGCCGAGAGCAACGTGCTGGGCCGCGTAAAAGATCGCGTCAGTAGATGATGTGCAGCCGGTGGAAACGATGTGCGAAAGACCGTGAAGCCCGAAGACCATTGAGAGCTCCGACGAAAGCCCGCCGTGTGTCGACGCGGGAATTGTGTAGATGCTGCCCTTTCCAGCTTTTCCTGAAAACCAATAGCCAAACTGCTTTTCGGTAAACGCGAGCCCACCGCCGCCAGTGCCAAGGATCACGCCAAATCGGCTTTTTTCTTCCTTGGAGAGTGAATCGGGAATGTTGCCGGAGTCCGCAATTGCTTCGCGGGCTGCTGCAAGAGCAAGCGGCACAGTTCGCGGAACATGTTGGCGGTCTTTTGGATCGAGCTCGCTTTGCCAGTCGAAGTCGGCGATTTCTCCGGCGACCTGAACCTTGAAATCCGACGGGTCGAATGCCGAGATCCGCCGAACGCCGCTTGCGCCAGTTTGAAGCGATTCCCAAAACGCATTTTTACCGATCCCGATCGGCGTAACGCACCCAAACCCAGTGATAACAACCCGCCGAGGGCCAGTGAAACCGTTTAGCATATGCTTTCGTTTGAGATTAACACACAGGCGAAGGTTTGAGATTTAAATAGCCAAAAGCCACTTTGTAAGCAATTTCTTCATCACTCTATCGTTCTCTCTTTGTTACCGGAGGTGTTTTTTATGAAAGTTCGAATGTTTTTGGTCTTTGCTATGAGTATTTCACTGTCGTTTTCGGCTGTGGGCCAAGCTAAGTCGGAGATCCTGAATCCGTCGATCGACATCAAAGGGTTTCTGAAGATTGCCGGTGAAGCAGCGGCACATCGCGAGACCCGGCGATTGACCCTGGATGAATTTATGAAGATGGCCGCCGAGTCTGGAACGGTCGTGCTTGATGCGAGGAGTAAGGAAAAATTTGACGAGATGCATATCAGCGGGGCGGTAAACCTTAGCTTCCCTGATATTACTGTGGAAAGTCTCGACCGTATGTTTCCCGACAAGAACGCTCGGATACTGATCTATTGCAACAATAATTTTGAGAATGAAGAGAGTGCATTCCCGCGAAAGATGGCGGTAGCATCGCTGAATATCTCGACCTATATTTCGCTCTACAGCTACGGCTATCGAAATGTTTATGAGCTAGGGCCGCTGCTTGATGTTAAGACGACGAAGATTGTATTGGTGGGTGATGGAAAAGAAAAAGCGGCCTGGTCCGCAGACAAAACCGCCACGATCCATAGGTAATTCTGATATCTAGTTCTGCTTACTCAGTTCCTGG
>JBGTKQ010000035.1:0-8618 GCA_041744555.1 Pyrinomonadaceae bacterium | reverse complement strand
GCGTATCCGCGGACGATCGATTTTGCACGCATGGCCGAGATCGCACAAAGCGTCGGTGCCAAGTTGATGGCGGATATCGCGCACATTGCGGGACTTGTCGTCGCAGGACTGCATCCTTCGCCGATCCCGCACTGCGATTTCGTTACGACAACCACCCATAAGACCTTGCGCGGACCACGCGGCGGACTAATTCTTTGTAAAGAAGAATACGCAAAAGACATTGACCGAAGCGTTTTTCCGGGCGTTCAAGGCGGTCCTTTGGTACATATTATTGCCGCGAAAGCTGTCGCGTTTGGCGAGGCTCTTCGCGACGATTTCAAAGGTTATCAACAGCAGGTAATCGCCAATGCGAACGTGCTCGCTGAAACACTCGCGGCCGGCGGATTGCGGATCGTTTCGGGCGGAACTGACAATCATCTCGTTCTCGTCGATGTTTACATGGACGGAAAAGGCATCACCGGCAAAACAGCGGAAAAGGCACTTGATGATGTCAACATCACGGTCAACAAGAACACGATACCGTTCGATACACAGAAGCCGTTCGTTGCCTCGGGCATTCGTGTTGGTACGCCTGCTCTTACAACTCGTGGGATGAAAGAAGACGATATGCGAGCGATCGGAAATATGATCGCATCGGTAGTCCGCGAACCGGAATCGGAAGAGATCAAATTTCAGGTCAAACGCGAAGTCGCTGAACTGACCGCGAAGTTTCCAATGTACCCGAGTCGATATTTGCGACCAACTTCGGACGCGACGGCTACAAATTAACGGAGACGGCCCACGAAAATTCTTCGGCTAATTTCAACCTTGATCTTTGCCGTATCGCTCATATTTATTTGCGGTACGTTGGTTTTTGCGCAGCCCTCGAAGCCTGGCCCTGATCCGGCAAACTTCAGATCGGACAACTGCTCTCTGTTCCCCGACGGCAATTATTGCGATTGCTGCGTCGCACATGATCGCGATTACTACTTCGGCGGTACGGGCAAAGAGCGTTGGAAATCGGACCTTCGCTTGTACCGGTGCGTTCGGTCAAAAAAAGCTTGGTACAGCAAGATAGTCGCACCTGTTATGTGGTTAGGTGTGCGCGTTCTCGGCAGTTCGCATTTGCCGACGCCCTATCGTTGGGGCTTTGGTAAAACGAAAAAGCCGAAGGTGAAACCTCCGGCCAAACGGTCTAGTAAGCGATGCGGCGAAAAAGATCAGTTTTCTGACTCGCGGAACGGACCTTCCTGCTCGAATTGATCAAGAAGATCACGAGCTTCTTCGGAATCGAACTCGAACGCTTTTTGCTCCAACGTAATTATGGCGATCTCGGTGTAAAGCGGATCATCAAGCAACGCCGAAAGGTATTGGGCAGGCATCATTGCGAGAGTTTCGTAGGCGATCGCTCTGATCTGAGGCATATCTGTCTGTCGGACGATCTCAGCGATCTCACCCGCAGAAAATTGGTCGCTTAGCCGGTCGGATAATTGATCGAGCTTTCCATAATCGTTGCGCTCAAGAGCACGTGTTGCGAGCTGAATGAATACTTCCGCTGCACCGCTTTGAGCCTCCAAAACGTTTGCGCAGGTTTCGGCGAGTCGTGTGATCTCACCGATCTTCCTCAAGCCCGGTTTCGATCTTTCTTCTTTTGACTGTGCATCCAAAGCAGATAGAAGCCTGCTCAGTTCCCAATCGGCATGGGTGTCGTAAGAGAATTTTTGCGTGGAGGTGGATGATGGCCCGACGGTGCTTGATTTAAGGGCGCCCTCGAGCATGTTTTTTGTCATCGGCCTCAAGCCTTCCCAAACTCTTTCAACTGTTGGCCCTAAATCTTTGATCATAATTTCAACAACTCAAGTTTGCTACCACACGATTTCGATGTCAAGCGAATCTTTTTCGGAGCCATCTTTAACGGCAGTTCGGTCGCAAAGCATTAGTTTCGATTTCCCGAAACGGGCCTTGGCATTGATGCGGCAAGCATTTCAGACTCCGTCGTGCATAATAATTCTTCAACTTCGATCGGCGTAAGATCGTCGGAGGCCACGGCTACCAAGGCATAAGGCGTTCCCGTCACACGACGCAATTCCCAGGTCTCCGAACCGGGTTGCGAAGCACGCGAGAACCATAAACAATCGAGATCGAACGATTTCGATGGCATACCAAGGTCGCTTCCGACAACACCTTTGTCGAACAGATCAATTAGTTCTGGCGAACCAATGACACGGCGAAGTTTCCAATCGTGTCCTTGATATTGCTCGATGATCGCCGTTATTTCTTCAGGTGTGGTCATTTAGGCTTTGGATCGTTTTCTTGAGCCGGAACCACGGGGCGGGTACCGCTTGAGAAATTGCCGTTGACGTTCGCGTTTACTTGGGTCATGTTGTTTGTTAAAACATTTGCTGCTTCGGCTTCCTTTTGGGCTCGGCCTTTGCCTGGCGATTTGTGCGTGCCGCCGAAAAGATCGCCCACCGCAAGCTTCCAACCGCCGTCTTCCAGAACGAACGGAAGGTCTTCCCATCGTTTATCCTTGGAATTGTAAACTTCGACATTGCCCATGCCGTCGCTTACGCGTTCATCGCGAATCTCGGGCATCGATTCGGCAAATGTAGTTGCCGTAAACCCGTTTTCTAATACTTTTTCGATCGGAGTATTCTGCTTTTGCGAAACCATCGTGCCAAAATCTTGCGTCTTTTTTGAGATGGCTGCCTTTATCGCCTCGGTATCCTTGCTTTTAACCGCCGCGTAGAGCTTTTTGTACGCGTCAGTAGGTGATGTTGCCGGCGTTCCCGGCGACGAAACGCTGCTCGATGAGGATGCCTCGCCACACGAGGCGATCAATCCAGCCGTTATCGAAAGTAAAACACAGAGAGATATTGCACGCAGCAAATTGTTCGAAAGAGTATTGAATCCTATTTTCATTTGCTTCAGTATATTGTTTGGCTGATAAATTGTAAATTTCGAACGTCCATGAAAGCACTGCGAGTTAGCGAGAGTGGCTTAGCCATTGAAGATATTCCGATGCCTTTGATCGATAGAGAATCGCGGATTCGCGTTATTTTATCGGGTATTTGCAATACGGACCTTGAGATCGTTAACGGATATGCTGGCTTTACGGGCACGATCGGGCACGAATTTGTCGGGATCGTCGAAGCTTCGCCTGATCGGCCGGAAATTGTCGGCAAGCGGGTCGTCGGCGAGATAAATGCGGGATGTGGAACGTGCGACCTGTGTCTCGCGGGTGATCCGCGCCATTGCCCGACGAGAACTGTTTTGGGCATAAAGGGTCGGGACGGTTCTCATGCCGAGTACTTATCGCTTCCATCGCGGAACCTGTTCGTTGTGCCTGATCAATTGTTGGATCGCGATGCGGTATTTGTTGAACCATTTGCTGCGGCCTTGGGGATATTGGAACAAGTTAGCGTGGATGACCATCTGCGTGTTGCGATCATTGGTGACGGAAAGCTCGGAATTTTGTGTGCGATCGCGCTGTCAAAACGAACGAGCCAAGTAACCTTGATCGGAAAACATGCATCCAAACTCAATATCGCCGCCGAACGCGGAATTGAGACTAAGCTGTTGTCGGATGTATCGGGTCTTGAGTCTTTCTATGACATCGTGATCGAAGCAAGCGGTTCGGAATCGGGCTTTGAGACGGCTTTGGACATCGTTCGCCCTCGAGGAAAGATCGTTTTGAAATCGACGTTTTCGGCGAAACCGAAATGGGAAGCCTGGAGAGTGGTGGTTGATGAAATAACGATCGTAGGCTCACGATGCGGAAAGTTTGAACCGGCTTTGGATCTGATGGCGAAGGAACATATCGGTTTCGAAAACTTGATAACCGCCGAATTTCCTATCGGCGAAGCCGTTGCCGCAATGGACAAGGCTCGTGAGAGAGGCAGTTTGAAAGTTTTGCTCCGTTTTTGATCAAACTTAATTTTGTATGAACTGATGAATTGATTTGTTAGAATCTAGACACCGTCATAGCGGGCGGGTGCGTCCAAGGGAGAGCAATTATGTTAAGCATTTATTCCGCAACGTTTCTTCGTTCTCACTTAAAGAGTCTTGTTTTTGTTCTTGCCATAAGTTTTGCGAGCATCGGATCTTCATACGCCCAAACGCCTATGAACGGTGCTGCAACGCCGACACAGCTTTCTGATCTATTCGCCGAGATCGCGAAAAAGGTTGAACCGGCGGTGGTCAGCATCGACACAAAAGGCCGAGTGCCGGAAGTGACAACACGAAGACAGCCCGGATCTCCGGCCCAACCCGACGACGCGGAAGACATAATGGAATTCTTTCGTCGGCAAATGCCGCGTCGTTCGGCGCAATCGGTCGGCAGCGGGTTTATCGTCGATAGCAAAGGCTATGTGATAACGAACGCACACGTTGTCGAAGATGCCGTCCGCATCACGGTAAAGCTTGATTCGGGTGAAGAGCTTCCGGCGACCGTGCTTGGCCTTGATGGCGAAACCGATATTGCGGTGCTAAAGATCGACGCAGGCCGAGAACTTCCATTCGTTAAACTTGGTGACTCAGACAAAACACGAGTCGGCGAATGGGTGCTTGCCCTTGGTTCGCCTTTCGGATTGTCGAAATCTGTAACCGCCGGGATCATTTCGAACCGTCAACGCGAAACTGCAGTAAGCTCGCCATTTCAAAAATTCATCCAGACCGATGCGGCGATCAATCGCGGTAATTCGGGCGGGCCGCTTGTAAATTTGGGCGGCGAAGTGATCGGCGTTAATTCGCAGATCGCCACTTCGACCGGCGATTCGAACGGCGTCGGGTTTGCTCTGCCATCGAATGAAACGAAATATGTTCTTGACCAGATCCTGCAAAATGGCAAGGTCAAACGCGGTTTTCTCGGGGTACTGCTTGATTCCGTAAAGTCTGAGTTTGCAAAGGTTTATGGAATGGGTGAAACGCGTGGTGCGATCATTACCGATGTTCGTCGCGAAGTTGGACCGGCAGCAGCGGCGGGTTTGATGGCCGGCGATATCATCGTCGAGTTCGACGGAAAGACCATTTTGAACGCACAGGACCTGATCGCAAAAGTTGCCTCAACATCGCCGGACAGAGCGGTCGACGTTTCTGTTCTTCGTGAAGAGCATAACCAGTTGATCCGCAAGACCGTGAGTTTCAAACTGGGCGAACGCCCGGCACGATCGGAAGTTGCAGAGAACGCGGACCGCAAACCGCTCCCGATCGAGCCGAAGACAGAGCCGGCAAAGCCGTTTGGATTAACGGTTATTTCAATGACTCCTGAACTTGCCGCAACCCTTAAGCTCGAAGGCCAGACCGGTGTTGTAGTAAAAGAGATCAATCCGGACAGCTTCATTACCGATGTGAAGCTTTCGAATGGAGTCGATGCTCTCGGCGAAGGCGATGTGATCGTCAGATTCAACAGAATTTCGATCGCAAACGAAAAAGCATTTGCCGACGCTACCGCCAAACTAAGGAAAGGCGACCCGGTCGTGCTCCACGTAATGGCCTTCGACCCGCGTTCGAAATCTTCGCAGATGAAGATCGTCCAGTTCACCGTTCAATAGATCACGACAGGTTATTTTTTTCGAAAGCCATAGCGCAAATTGCGTTGTGGCTTTTGTTTTTGGGAATGTGACTTTAGACTAGGTAGATATGGCAAAGGCAAAACAAGCGAAAGAGAAGAAGGCGGCGAAGGCTGTCACGGCAGGAAAAGCAGCGACATCGGCGATGGGTGCGAAACCGCAGGCTTATCATAATTATATCGGTGGCGAATGGGTGAAATCTTCGTCGGGCGAATGGTTTGACAATGTAAACCCTGCGAATACAAGCGATATCGTAGGGCGATTTCCAAAGTCGAATGCCGAAGATGTGAACGCGGCGGTCGAGGCGGCAAAGAATGCGGCGACGAAATGGCGTCGGACACCTGCACCGAAGCGGGCGGAACTGCTGTTCACCCTCGGCGAGATATTGCGTGCGAACAAGGACGAGTTCACGCAGCAGATGACCCGCGAAATGGGCAAGGTCTTGAAAGAGGCCGGCGGCGACGTTCAGGAAGCGATCGATTGCACGTACTACACGGCCGGTGAAGGCCGACGACTTCACGGATTTACGACTCCAGCCGAGATGCCGAACAAGTTTGCGATGTGCGTCCGTCAGCCGGTCGGACTTTGTGGGCTGATAACGCCGTTCAATTTTCCGATGGCGATACCTTCGTGGAAGCTGATCCCGGCGCTGGTTTGCGGCAACACGGTCGTCATCAAATCCGGCGAAGACGTTCCGCTTTCGACGATCAATTTGGTCAAGGCCTGTGAACAAGCGGGCATTCCGAAAGGCGTAGTTAACGTCGTAAATGGTTTCAGCGAACCGGGCGAAGCGTTGGTCGATCATAAGGATGTGCGGCTGATCTCGTTCACCGGTTCGACCAACACGGGCCGGATAATCGCCGAGGCATGTGCCCGTGACAACAAGATCGTAAGCCTGGAAATGGGCGGCAAGAACGCGATCATCGTGATGGACGACGCCGACATCGACAATGCGGTCGAAGGGTCGATGTGGGGAGCGTTTGGCACGAGCGGACAGCGTTGCACAGCTTCGTCGAGACTCGTGGTACACAAAAAGATCTACAAGAAATTCTGCGCCAAATTGATCGAGAAAGTTAAGCAGCTACGTGTTGGAAACGGACTCGATGCCAAGACGGATGTCGGTCCGGTGATCCATGAGGACGCCATGCAGAAGATCCTTGCTTATATCGAGATCGGTAAAAAAGTTGATAAGGCAACGCTCGCCGTCGGCGGAAATCGTCTGACCAAGGGTGACCTCAAGAACGGCTGGTTCATCGAGCCGACCGTTTTTACCGACGTGAAACCGGGCATGCGGATCGAACAGGAAGAGATCTTTGGACCAGTCACATGCGTGATTCCGTTCGCAACGCTCGATGAAGCGATCGACATCGTTAACGGTGTGAAATACGGCCTGTCATCGGCTATCTACACGCAGGACGTGAATAACGCGTTCTATGCGATGCAGGAACTGTACACCGGTATTTGCTATGTGAACTCGGCAACGATCGGAGCCGAAGTTCACTTGCCATTCGGCGGAACAAAAGGCACCGGCAACGGCCATCGGGAAGCCGGAACACAGGTGCTCGACATCTTCAGCGAATGGAAATCGCTGTACATCGATTACAGCGGCAAGCTGCAAAAAGCACAGATCGACGCGGTTGAGATCTAAAACGAATTCTGGTGGTGTCGCGGGACACCACCAGATTTCTTCGATAATAGTCGAATCTTGAGTTATGATATTCACATGAAAATCGAGGTAACCGAACAAGGCGTGGTAATTCCGAAAAGTCTTTTCGAGGGTGTAAAGCAGGTGGATGTCCGCAAGGAAAGCGACCGCATTGTTGTTGTTCCCGTACCGTTTGAGGACCCGATCTTCCGCATCGGAAAAGATCCGGTTAAGGGTGATGTCACAGACGCGTCGGTCAATCTTGATAAGTACATTTATACTGGCAAATGAAAAAGTTCTTCGTTGATGCCAGCTATTGGATCTCGCTTGAATTGACCGATGATCAAAATCATTCTTCTGCACAGTCTCACTGGAATTCACTTGACTTCGCTGAAACACACCTCGTAACCACAAGTTACGTTTTAGATGAGGCCGTCACATTTCTAAACAGCCGGAACGCGCATCAGAACGCCGTCGGATTGGGCGAAAGCATACTACTGAGTCCACGGATCGAACTTATCCATGTAGATGAGGATTTGTTTTTCGAGGGATGGGCATCTTTCAAGAAATACAACGACAAGCGGTTCTCTTTGACCGACTGTATCTCGTTTGTCGTAATGAGCAATCGTGATCTCAATACCGCCCTAACTTTTGACAGTGATTTTGAACAGGTAGGATATTTGACCCGGCCCTAAAAACATCTGTTCCCTAATGACCATCGAAAAAGCCCGCGAAATCCTTAAACATCGATTTGGCTTTGATTCGTTTCGGATGAATCAGGAAGCGGCGATAGGGGCAGTTTTAGCGAAGAAAGATGCGGTTGTGCTGATGCCGACGGGCGGCGGCAAATCGCTTTGTTATCAGATTCCGGCGTTGATGCTCGATGGTTTGACTGTTGTGATTTCGCCGCTGATCGCGTTGATGAAAGATCAGGTCGATGCTTTGCGGAACAACGGTGTCGAAGCGGCCTTCTTAAATTCCACGCAAACTGCGGCTGAGCAGATCGAGGTTTTTCGCGATGTTCGGAGCGGGAAACTAAAGTTGCTTTATGTCGCACCCGAACGCCTTTTGCAGAGCGGCGATCAGTTCCTCAATTTTCTTCGCGGCATAAACATATCACTTTTTGCGATCGACGAAGCACACTGCATTTCAAGTTGGGGACACGACTTCCGGCCGGAATATTTGCGGCTCGCAACCCTGAGAACTGCCTTTCCGCAGATTCCGCTGATCGCTCTGACGGCGACCGCGGACAAACTTGTTCGCAAGGACATTATCGAGCGGTTGAATGTTCCCAACGCCGAGCTATTGATCTCGAGTTTCAATCGTCCGAATATTTTTTACGCGGTCGAGCCCAAGCGAGATTCTTTCGGACAGTTGCTTGCCTATCTCGATAAACGAAAAGACGACAGCGGAATAATCTATTG
>JBGTKQ010000034.1:0-5092 GCA_041744555.1 Pyrinomonadaceae bacterium | reverse complement strand
GAATGATAATTGGTCGGGTGTTGTTAGCGTCGAAGGATATTTAGGTCGAAATCTAACGGCTACGCAAGGCGTTGATCCGCAGACAGTTCTTGGCACCGAGTTCGCCAACAACAGTTTGCCCGGAGCATCTGACACTCAAGTCAACGCAAACAAAGGAAACCCGAGCGCATATAACGCCGGCGGCGTAACTGAGTTTGATTCCGGAACGTATCTCGCGATCGGCCTTCAGGGAAACGTACAGGCTAATCCTTACATCGTTTTCTATATGAATTCGCTCGGCAGAGGCCGGATAACGATGAGTTACGACATTATTGACATTGATTCAGGCAGCAATAGTGCAGTCTCCCCGGTAGCGTTGCAATATCGGGTAGGAACGACCGGCAATTTCATCAATGTACCGGCTGGGTTTGTTGCTGATGCAACAGACGGGCCGACGATTGGCGGTCAGATTACGTCGCTGAACGTGCAACTTCCGGCCAATACAGCAAATAAAGCCAATGTTCAGGTACGCTTGATCACAACAAATGGCAGTGGTCCTGATGAATGGATCGGTGTAAACAATGTAGTGTTCTCTTCGTTGGCTCCTAGCGCAGCAAGTGTCGAAATCAGCGGCCGTGCTGTCACACTTAAAGGAACCGGAATTTCGCATGCGACCGTTACAATGACCGACTCGTTCGGCCGAACAGTCACGGCCGTGACAAATAGCTTTGGCTACTACCACTTTCGAGAAGTGAGTGCAGGTTCGACGGTCATTATCGAGGCTCGAGCAAAGGGATATACATTTGACACACAGGTAGTTACTGCTTTTGATTCGATATCGGACTTCGATTTGATCGCGACAGAATAAGCTGTCGAAATAAAATAACTCATGGGTTCAATAGAACGAATAGACGGTCTGCCCATTCAGACCTAGAGGCTTTCAGTATCTCGTGCTGAACTTGCGCGAGATCACGATCCCCCATTTTTATGTAGGTTCTTCCTAAATTAAATCGAGCCTGATCGAGATTCGGGTCGTAGCCGAGTGCATTATTAAATGCGTTCAAAGCCTCGTCCGACCGTCCCAGTTCAACGTAACATTCGCCAAGTGCATTGTATGTTTTGGCATCGGGTCGATAAGTTCTCAATTGCTCGAAAACTTCAGCCGCATTCGCCCAACGCTTCTGCTTAAAATAGGCCTGTCCGAGTTTTTCAAGTGCGTTCGCGTGGTCGGGTTTTATTTCGATAACTCGCTTCAAGGCAAGCGTTTCTTCATCTGATCGGCCAAGCTTATTTAGAGCAAGGCTGTAGCCGTATTGCGTTTCGGGGTTATTGTCGTCAAGTCGTATAGCCTGTCGATAAGCCTCGGCGGATTCATTGAACTGCCCGAGTGCGAAGGTCGACGTCCCAATATTTACATAAGTAGCTGCCCATTCGGGTCGCAGTTTTGCTGCATTTTTAGATGATGAAAGCGAGTCGCCGTGACGGCCTAAAACCCCATAACAAAAACCGGCCTGATACCAGGCCTCGGCGTAATTCGGATCCATCTCAACCGCTTTTTCAAAAAAACTCAAGGCACGTTGATAATCGTCGCGTGAGAGCTGTGCAACGCCCTGCGAGTAAAAGCGCTCGGCGGCGGCACGTTTATTCTTCTGGGTTTCGGCGTTAAGCGACGAGATCGAACGCGCTTCGCTAACTTTTAATTGGAGTATCCGTTCAGCGGGTACGGCGAAGTTCAGGCTTTGCCCTTCAGCCGCTTGTAACGATGCAACGCCGATCACCTGCCCGTACATGTTCACGACCGGCGAGCCCGACGAACCAGGCGAGATCGGGGCGGTGATCTGAATAATGCGTCCGTAGCCGGAAATTTCACGAACCGCGGAAACGATCCCGTTCGAAACACTTCCCTCCAAACCGAAAGGATTCCCGATCACGACGATCGATTCGCCTTCCCGCGGAACACTTCGAACGATTTGAAGGGGACGAACGAATTGGGCGGGAATATCAACCTGAAGCAAAGCAAGATCGCCTTCACCGTCGATCGCCAACACGCCTTTCGCCGGATACTTTCGACCATCGACGGTGTGGATCTCAACCCGGCTGGAACGTTCGATCACGTGGCGATTGGTGATCACACGGTCGCTGGCTATAAAAAAGCCGCTGCCGCGTGAAACCGAATTTCCTTTTGCGTCAAACGTTTCGATCGCGACCGCAGATGGTTTAATTCGGCGAACCAGGTCTGGGAGATAGTCTTGGGCAGAAACGGAAATGGTCGCCACCAAGAACAACGAAAACACATATATTGCGGCGAAAACTTTCATTTGGTCCAAACTTAAATACTGCCTTGAGTATAAGGCTTTCGCGTTATGCAAACAAACTTTTCTTGAGCTAAGCACCCGACAAACTGCTTTCCGTTGCTATCCGGTCA
This sequence comes from Pyrinomonadaceae bacterium, assembly GCA_041744555.1. Taxonomy (GTDB): domain Bacteria; phylum Acidobacteriota; class Blastocatellia; order Pyrinomonadales; family Pyrinomonadaceae; genus OLB17. Next base: position 2,688 of record JBGTKQ010000034.1, on the reverse strand, counting down.
AGTTCGGTGTTATAAGATTCTCATAATGACAAAACGAATTGCACTCGCCGCCGACCACGCAGGATTTGAAGAAAAAGAGAAGATCAAAAAAACGCTCGATGAACTTGGCGTTGAGTACGAAGATCTTGGAACGAACTCGTCCGAATCCGTGGATTATCCGGATTTTGCGCAAAAGTTGGCGAGGAAAGTGGCAAGCGGCGAATTCGAACAGGGGATTCTAGTCTGCGGTTCAGGAACGGGAATGGCGATCGCCGCTAACAAAGTAAAGGGCGCTCGCGCAGCCGTCGCGTGGCAGCCCGATATCGCCCGTCTCGCCCGCGAACATAACAATGCAAATATATTGGCCCTTCCGGGAAGGTTCACGACCGAGGAAGAATCGGCTGAGATCGTCAAAGCGTGGTTTGCCGCGGATTTCGAAGGCGGCCGCCACGAACGGCGAGTAAACAAAATTGAGGAAAGTTAGGCTTCGACTCTCAACTATCAATTAGTATTTGGTTAATTGGTAATTATTGATCGATATGATGCTGAAACTATCGAATGCTCTACAAAGTTCACAATCCGGCATTTCCCTTGAATGAATTTATCGAAGCGTTCATTTATTTTGAGCGGGCCGAACATGCACATGCCGTTGACCGCTTCCTACCAAATGGCGATACCGAGATACTGATCGACTTTCGCGACACTCCGCAATACGTTTACGACAACAATACATTGAAAGGGATCCAGGCGTGCAACCACGTTTGGGCTTCCGGATTGCGTACCAAACCGATAACGATCCCGTCGGGGAATGGATCCTCGATGATGGTGATTTCATTCAAGAAAGGCCGGTCCGCGTCGTTTTTCCCGTTTCCAATGGAAGAGATCCGTGACAGCGTTGTCGATGCAGACCTTATTTGGGGCAGCGATTTCGGCGATATTAGGGAACGCCTTCTGGAAACAAAGGATATTGAACAAAGGTTTTCGATGGTCGAGAATTTCTTGCTTATTCACTTTCGGTCAAAGCTGAATTTGAATCCCTGTGTTGCTTTCGCTCTAGGCGAAATGATCGAGCGGCCCGATCAAACAAGCATCGCAAGAATGAATGCAAAGATCGGTTATTCGCAGAAGCATTTCGGCGAGATGTTCCGAAAGCAGATCGGGGTAACGCCAAAGTCTTTTCTAAAGATAATGCGGTTTCAGAAAGCTGTTCGTACTATGGATGCCGCCACAGAGATCGATTGGGCAACGATCGCACTCGATTGCGGCTTTTACGATCAGGCCCATTTTATCAACGACTTCAGGCATTTCTCCGGCTTCACGCCGGGACAGTATTCGAAGATCCACACGAATTATCAGAACTACATCCCGGTCGGATAGGTAAATTTTTTCCAATACGTGATGCGAGTATCGGAGTAATCTTGCACTCGCTATGGAATACTTTTACATCAATCACATTGCAGTTCTGGTTTGCGCGGTGTTGAGTCTGGTCATCGGCGGGTTATGGTGGTCGCCTCTGCTTTTTGCCAAACCTTGGCAAAAGGAGAACGGCTTGACGGACGAACAGCTTGCGGTAGTGAAACCACTGAAAACGTTCGGACTGACCATTTTTATCGCGTGGATAATGTCGTACAATCTGGCGTTCTTTCTCGGTGAGCGAGGGACTACTTGGCAATGGGGGACCATCGCCGGTTTGCTCACAGCGGTTTGGGTTGTGGGGATGTTTATCATCATCGCACTTTTCGAGCAGCGTTCGTTAAAGTACATCGCTAACAACTGCGGCTATATCGTTGTATATTTTGCGGTGATCGGCTTTATCTTGGGCATTTGGAGGTAGAAATGGCACAGAAAACATCAGGCGAATTTGAAAAGGAGTTTGTTGACGAGCTAAAGGGTTTGACGGGCAAAGACCTTGCGGCATGGATGAAAGCGATCTATGGTTTTGGCGGTAAGAAGCAGCCCGAAGTTATCACGTGGCTAAAGACCGAACATGGATTTGGTCACATGAACGCGTCGCTGCTTGCGGGCATTCATGCCAATGGCGGGAAGCTTGTTTACCAGGACACTGGCGATCTGCTTGAAACTCAGTTTGCCAAGGCGGCGGATATGCGTCCGTTGTTTGACGAACTGATCACGTGGATAAAAAAACATTTCCCGAAAGCAACGGTTCTGCCAAAAAAGACCTACGTTTCGATACTAGAAGCTCGCGAGTTCGCGGCGGTGAACATTAAGCCGAAAGAGCTGCGTGTTGGGCTCGATCTTGGCGACCGGCCATTTGACGAAGTTATCGAAAAGGCAAAGCTAAGCGGCCCGATGCCAAGGATCTCGCATATGTTCGTGCTTACCGATGCAAAGCAGCTCGGTGCAAATATTGTCGCTGCGATGAAGGAATCGCACGGACGCTGCCATTAAAGAAAAAGATATGCAAAACAGAAAGTTTCTGATTCTTGGGTTTATTCTCAGCCTTGCGGGCTCAACCTTTGCCCAAAGCAGTTCGTCCAAGATCGCCTTTAACGTTCTCGAAGACCAAAAGACCGACGATTACGAGGTCTATACGATGAATGCTGATGGCTCGGCAATTACGAACGTAACGAAGAATAAAGATGTGGCGTGGACGTATTATTCGCTGCCCGGAAAGTTGCTTTTCATCAGCGACCGTGGTGCTTGCAAGCGTTGTTATTTTCTTTACGAATCCGACATCGATGGCTCGAA
>JBGTKQ010000033.1:0-14744 GCA_041744555.1 Pyrinomonadaceae bacterium | reverse complement strand
TTTGGCAGGATCGGTAATTTCATCGATGGCCAGATCTTTGGTTCGCTGACCGATCTTCCATGGGGAGTGCAATTTCCCGGCGTCGAAGGCTTTCGGCATCCGGTCGTTTTGTATGACGGGCTAAAGAATTTCCTGCTCGTGCCGCTTCTGCTTTGGATCCGTTCGCGCGGAGTGCCGCCCGGCCGCATCGCAGTCATATTCGTGATACTTTACGCCGGCCTGCGTATTCCGATCGACATGCTTCGCGAATATCCGACGACGTTCTGGGGAATTCCGAACGGCCAAATGCTCAATTATTTCATGGTCATCTTCGGCATCGTCGTATTGGCGATAAATCTTTATCGAACGCGCGACTACAAGGCGGAAGGCGATCCGCCGATGATGCCTGAATCGAAAAGGATCTGGCCGCGTCGAATCGCATTGGCAACGATCTGCATTCTTCCTTTAATTATTCCAAGCGATGCCACACGCGATGTTCCTGCCAAATACGGTGCAAGGCATTCGGGAATGGAACACAACTGGCTGTACCCGAACATTGCCGAGGCACTCGCGATCGCCGAGGACGAGAAAGAAGGACGGAGTCCGGCTCCGGCGCCGTGAGAGTTGAGTGTTAGGCCCTTGCTAACGCGCGGGCTTCTGCATTATATTTGCCGGAAATCAATGGAGAATTCATTATGCTAAAGAAAATTCTTATCGGGTTCGGCCTATTCCTGGTGTTAGGCATTGTTGCTCTTACCGCCGCTGTTATGCTCATGCCTACCGATTTCCGCATCGAGCGTGAGGTAACGATAAACAAGCCAAAGGCCGAAGTGTTTGCCTACGCAAAGATGCTCAAGAACCAAAACGAATGGGGTCCGTGGTTTAGGAAAGATCCGGCAATGAAGCAGGAGTTTGTCGGGAGCGATGGAAGCGTCGGCTTTATCTCTAAATGGGAAAGCACGAAAGACGATGTCGGTACAGGGGAGCAGGAGATCAGGAAAATTGTCGAGGGCGAGCGAATGGAAACCCAGCTAAGATTTAGAAAACCGTTTGAATCGAACGCCGACAGCTATCTGACGACCGAGGGCGTTTCTGTTGATCAGACAAAGGTAAAATGGGGCTTTACGGGTTCAATGCCGCGACCGATGAATCTGATGCTCGTTTTCGTTGACATGGACAAAGAGGTCGGTAACGATTTTGCCGAAGGCCTTAGTTCGTTAAAGTCGATTCTTGAAAAATAGAGCTTTTTGGAATATCATTGCGACGTAATCGCCTTGGTTCGGCCCTTGTAACTTATTCGTAATTTGTTTCCGGTAATGGGACACGCACTAATTCCAGACCATTCGATCGAAGGAGGAACTATGGCAATAAATAAATTTACAGCGCGGTCGCTCGTATTACTTGCGATTATTACGGGTTTGTTTTCCGTAACGATCGCGGCGCAGGGCAAACCGGTTTTTACAGCCTATAAGGAAGTCGCGATCGGAATGCCGGCTGCCGATGCCCGAACTAAGTTGGGCAAGCCAAAAGAGACCTCGGACAGCGAAGATTACTTTGAATTCTCTAATAACGAAACGGCTCGGGTCTTGTATGATAAAGACAAGAAAGCTCGTGCAATCTCAGTCACGTTCAGCGCTAAGGAAGATTCAGCTCCTACGCCCCAAGCTATTTTAGGTATTTCTGTCGAGGCTCGGCCCGACGGCGGAATGTTCAAAATGGTCGAATATCCGAAGCAGAAATTCTGGGTAAGCTATGTTAGAACCGGCGGCGACGAACCGCTTGTAATTGTTACGATCCAAAAGATCGGCGAATAGAATCTCGCACTTGGCGGTAATGTTTTAGTCTTCTGAAAAAATGTAGCCCTTTAACCGGGGCTATTATTTTTGCTTGAATCGTATGACAGATCCAAACAATGTGATCATTGGAATTCCAAAAGAGATCCATGACGGCGAACGCCGCGTTGCGGCAACACCTGACACGGTTTTGAAGCTGAAAAAGCTGGGATTTGACGTTGCTGTCGAATCCGGTGCCGGCGAGGCGATAAACGCGAGCGATGCCGAATATCAAGAAGCCGGTGCGACCATCGCTGAAAAAGCGGCCGAGGTCTGGACGAAATCAGATATCGTAATGAAGGTCCGCCCGCCTGAAGGCAACGAAGCTGACCAGCTTCGGGAGGGCGGCTGGCTTGTTGGTTTCGTCTGGCCCGGACAGAATCGCGAGATCGTCGACAGATTGGCGAAACGCAACGCGACGGTCTTTGCAATGGACAGCGTCCCGCGTATCACGCGGGCGCAAAAAATGGACACGTTGTCCGCGATGGCGAACATCGCCGGTTATCGTGCGATCATCGAGGCGGCACAGCATTTCCCTCGATTTTTTACAGGTCAAATTACCGCTGCCGGAAAGATCGATCCGGCTAAAGTATTGGTGATCGGTGCAGGCGTTGCGGGGCTTTCGGCGATCGGTGCGGCAAAAGGCTTGGGAGCGATCGTTCGTGCATTTGATCCGCGGTCGGCAACGAAGGATCAGGTTGCGTCTATGGGCGCCGAGTTTCTCGAACTCAACGTAAAAGAAGAAGGCGAGGGCAAAGGCGGTTACGCCAAAGAGATGTCCGACGACTTTCTAAAAGCCGAAATGGCGCTGTTCGCTCAACAGGCGATGCAGGTTGATATTATTGTCACAACAGCTCTGATCCCCGGAAAACCTGCCCCGAAATTGATAACGCAAGGCATGGTCGAATCGATGAAACCCGGCTCCGTCATCGTCGATCTCGCGGCGGAACAAGGCGGCAATTGCGTTCTGACGGTTCCGGGCGAGGTCGCCCATCACAAAGGCGTGACGATCATCGGCTACACGGATCTGCCGTCGCGCATGGCTTCAATGTCTTCGCAGCTTTACGGTTCGACGGTAACTGCGTTGTTGGCGGATCTGCGTAATGAAGAGGGACGGCTATACGCGAATCTCGATGACGAAGTAGTTCGCGGAGCGATCGTTTTAGATCAAGGCAAAATGATGTGGCCGCCTCCGCAAAAAGAGCAACCTGCGTTACCGCCGGAACCGGGTGTTCCAACAAAAAGCACGGCGGTCGCGAAAGCCGCGTCGTCTGGCCACCGAGCGGATGATTCAAGCGGCATCAGTCCGATAGCTTTGATCGTCACCGGACTTATTTTGCTCGGGCTCGGAGTTGTTGCACCGGAATCCAAGCTGTCGCATTTCACGGTATTTATGCTCGCGTGCTTTGTCGGATTTCAGGTCGTCTGGAGCGTCAAACCCGCTCTCCACACGCCATTAATGAGCGTCACCAACGCCATCAGCGGAATTATTTTAGTAGGCGGAATGCTCCAGCTTTCGGGCGAGCTAAACGTAACAACGATCCTCGGCGCCGTCGCTGTCCTGATCGCAACGATCAATATCGTCGGCGGATTTATGGTCACGAATAGGATGCTGGCGATGTTTAGGAAGTAGATGGAATTTAAATCCGTCCTATCGATTCAAGAGATCAATGAGATCGAGCGGGGATATTCGCACGGCGCTCCGACATTGGGTTTTGCGGCGAATGCCTTGCTGCAACGTTGGCAGTTTGGTCTAAGAGATGAGGAAACACTTGTTCGCTTGATCTTCATGCTTTGGTACCGAATGACGGAGCCCCCATTTCTCACAGGTTTGGATAAATTCAGGTCCGAAGTGGTTTCAGTCGAAGCACTTATTGAAGATTTGGGTGGTGAGAGTAAATTGTCCGGCGAGACTAGGTTTATCATCGCTATCCTTGGGCATGGACCGTATGCCTTTGGGCTTGGCAACGAAAAGAAGTGGCAGGAAATATCGCGGAGATTTTTTAGTGAAGCCGTTGAATTAAATTTGGAAAGCCGATTATTTTCTGAGTGGAAGTATCTGATCGGGGAAGCCGATAATTCGCGAAACCTGAAAACGTTGATCGAAAAGGAAATACATGCTCGATTCGTGGGACGCGGATACATGGGCGATTATCTGGTTCACGGTTTGGAAGGAATGGTAAGACCGAACAGACGAGACTGAATGAAAACCAGCCTTATTACAATTGCATACATCGCCGCGAGTGCGTTGTTTATTTTGAGCCTTGGGGGCCTGTCTAAGCAGGAGACGGCTCGGCGTGGGAATTGGTACGGGATCATCGGGATGTTCATTGCGTTGGCGGCGACGGCGGCTGCGATGGACCCGAGCGGGTGGCCGATACTTGGCGGTGTGATCATCGTCGGCGCGTTGATCGGTGCGACGCTCGCTTCGCGTGTGCAGATGACCTCGATGCCCGAGCTTGTTGCGATATTGCACAGCTTTGTTGGGCTGGCAGCGGTGCTCGTCGGGTTCGGGACGTATCTTGGCGAAGCGACTATTCCCCAAAACGAACTGCTGATCCATCACGTCGAGATATTTGTTGGAGTTTGTATTGGTGCGGTCACGTTTACCGGTTCTGTTATTGCGTTCTTAAAACTCCGCGGAAGCATCGGCGGCAAACCGTTCATGCTGCCCGGCCGGCATCTGTTGAACCTGTTGATGCTGGTCGGAACGATCGTTCTCGGCGTTCTGTTCGCGATGGCACCGGGCGTTTCGGGTAATCCATATTTGATAGCAGCGGCAGTACTGACTGGCTTGCTCGGCATCCATTTCATTATGGCGATCGGCGGTGCCGATATGCCGGTGGTCGTTTCGATGCTCAATAGTTATTCGGGCTGGGCGGCATCGGCGGCGGGCTTTATGCTCTCGAACGATCTGCTTATCATCACCGGCGCTCTCGTCGGTTCAAGCGGTGCGATCCTCAGCTACATTATGTGCAAGGGAATGAATCGCTCGTTCGTCAGCGTCATGCTCGGCGGATTTGGCACCGATGGCGGCACTATTGCTTCGACCGCGAGCGGCGAACCTGCCGGCGAAGTCCGTTCGGTCGATGCAGAAACTGCGGCTTCGATGCTGCAGCAATCCAAGAAAGTCATCATCATTCCCGGCTATGGACTCGCAGTTGCTCAGGCACAACATTCCTTAGCAGAGGTCGTAAAGATATTAAAAGAAGGCGGAACTGACGTTAAGTTCGCGATCCATCCGGTCGCCGGTCGCCTGCCCGGGCACATGAACGTCTTGCTCGCCGAGGCGAATATTCCATATGACATCGTTTTTGAAATGGAAGAGATCAACGACGAATTCAGCGGCACGGATGTTTCGTGGGTGATCGGGGCGAACGATATCGTTAACCCGTCCGCTTTAGACGATCCCGGCTCGCCCATCGCCGGAATGCCGGTGCTACATTGCTGGGAAGCCCGCGACACCATCGTAATGAAACGCGGCATGGCCAGCGGCTACGCCGGCGTCGACAACCCTTTGTTTTACAAAGATAATACGCAAATGCTCTTCGGTGATGCGAAGAAAGTTGTGGATGAAATACTGACGGCGATGCGAGCTTAATGGACTTTGATTTCTTAATTCGAGTGATTCGTGGATAGAAGATTTATCCACGAATCGCACGAAACAAATCAAACAAACAAAAAGAAGATCAATCTACTCTATTTCGATCAGGGCCAGGCGTGTGACGACCTTGCCTTTTTCTATATGCTGTTCAACTATCTCCGGCACGTCTTCGGCGGTGACCTGTCCGTACAAGGTTCCGTCGGGATAGACCATGACCGCCGTGCCCAGCGAGCAAAATCCGATCGAGCCGCAATCGGTTAGGAGAACCTCGCCAAACGGGTTGCGGCCTTTCGATTCTTTGCCTTGGCGAAGGCTTTTTTCTTCGAGAATGAGGGTAAACGCCTCTTTCACCTCAGCGCTTCCGACGGCGGCGCACGATTTGCCGTTGCAGACGAAAATCTGCCTCTTTATCGGAGCTTTCATCATCGGAGCAAGTTTTTCCTGTTGTTCGCGGTCTGAAATGAACTTTGGTTTTGCCATATATTGCCCGTCTACTTGTACTTCAATATATTGCCACGTTTCACAAAGTAATTGCATCGAAGAAACTTGTGTTTATGCTAAAATCAAGGGTTTGGTCTGTCGGTTTACCTTAAAATGGCGCTCGGTATCATCATCCACATCTCGGTCGGTTCGGAAAAGCGGACGGAATATTTTTCCGATGAGCGGCTTAGCATTGGCAGTGATGAGACGTGTGATCTCCAGATCCATACGAAGCAACTTGAACCGTCGGCCGTCTGGCTTAAGCTGGAAAACACTGAAAGTGTCTATCGAGTCGTCGATTTTGATTCGTCCCTAGGGATGAACCTTAATGGAAAGCCATTAAGGCGATTTATCGCTATCGCAGACGGAGATCTTCTTACGATCCCCGATACTGAGATCTCATTTGCTTTTTACGCACTCGCCGAAAAGCCGTCGCTGATCACCACCAAGAGGCCTGAGACGCAGGTTGCTCCGTTTATTGCCGAAGCCGCGTTAGATGCCGCATCATCACCCGAACGCGATGACGCTAAGGCATTTTTGCGTGAGTTTACCCGCGAGCTGATGCGCGAGATCAGATGGACGACGAAGGCCATAATTCTAGTTTTGGTGGTCGGCTTCCTGTCTGGCATTTTGTATCTTGGATACGCGGTCAATTCCGAACTTCGGGCGAGTAGGGAACAGGCCGAGCGTCAACGTGAGATCATTGATCGTTTAAACCTTAAGGTTGGACAGGCAAGTAACCAGCTTGGCGACCTTCAGGTAACCAACGAGGCTCTCATTCGCGAGCGCTCGCTTGCTCAGAATGTTCGGGTTGATTACGGCCAATCAGTTTGCCTTATCGTCGGCGTTTACCAACTTATAGACCGTCAAACGGGAAGAGTTTTAAGATATCAGGATCCGAATTCAACGCAGGTAATTCCGGTCGAGCCAGCCGTTTCCGAAGATGAACGGGTGCCGATGAGCCAAGCTTCTGGGCTCACTGTAGAGGGCAATGGCAGCCCGGTCGAATACGATTTTATCGGTACAGGTTTTCACGTTGGCGGCGGCTATATTGTCACGAATCGACACGTGCTTCAGCCGTGGACCGAAGACGACCTGATCAAAACGATGATGCGTGACTATAAAGGGCGCGCACGCGTTAAGAGCCTGGTAGTGTATTTTCCAAATCTTGCTGAACCGTTCCGTCTAACACCCCGTCAAACCGGCAAGACCGAAGATGTAGCGGTCGCAACGATCGATTCGACAAAGATGCCTGCGGATCTTCCGGCGGTACCGCTCGAAGCGGAATCGCAAGCCGCTACGATCGGCCGATTAGTTGTCACAATGGGTTACCCGAACGGACCCGATCGCCTGCTGGCAATGGTCGAAGATGAAGAGGCGAAATCAATTAATTCGCGGTTCGGAGGCTCACGGCAGAATCTGATCAATTTTCTGGCGCAATCGAAAAAGATCGTGCCGCTGACGACGCAAGGGGCGATAACCGACCTTGATACGAAGAGGATCGTGCATGATGCAAAAACTGCGGAAGGCGGATCCGGTGCTCCGTTGTTTGGTCAATCGGGTAAAGTTATCGGCGTGAATTTTGGCGTGTTCACTGAAAATACCGCAGTAAATATGGCTGTCCCAATTCGGTTTGCGATCGATCTTCTGCGTCTCGCCGGTTGGAAAACACCTGAAGAAATGCAGCTCGAATCGACGCAGGCCTCGACTCCTAATTCTAATTCCGCGACGAACACGGCAACCGCGCTCACGAACCCCAGATAAGAACGACCAATGGATAATCTTGTTTTTTCTAATATGCTTCATCGCCCTGCGCGAACCGTTGTCAGTGTACTTGGGATCGCAGTAGGTGTGCTTTTGATCGTTTTCACCGTTGGTCTGGCGAACGGGTCGATACGAGAACAAGCGTCTCGCGAGGCAAATGTTGGTGCCGCACTGTTTATGCGGGCTTCAGGTTCGCTTGGGATGAGCGGGAGTGAATCATTTCGGCTTCCGCAATCGCTGGCGTCGGATGTCGCCTCCGTAGAAGGAGTTGCAAGAGCTGTCGCGATCGGACAAAATTCGGTAGATGCCACCGATAACAACACCGGAAAAAGATTGATCGATGGCATTACGTTCGAAGAGTATGCGGCCATCTCGAGCATTCAGATCGTTCAGGGCCGTGTTTTCGCCAACGGTTCCGACGAAGTAATTATCGACACCGCTTTCCAGCGACAAAAGAAGTTTGCTATCGGACAGACTATGCCGATCTACGAACGCCCATTCACCATAGTCGGCTCATACGAGCCGGCCGGTGGCGCCCGCGTCAAAATGTCGCTTGAAACCATGCAGAAGCAGCTAGGGAGCGAGGGCAAAGTTTCATCTGTTTTGGTAGCTTTGACCTCAGGCGTCTCTATCGATCAAGTCGGTCCGCAGCTTCAAACCAGGTTTCCCAATACACAAATAATTCGAACCGAAGACCTTGAAGAACTTTATATGGCGGGAATACCCGCATTGAATGTGTTCTTGAATGTGTTTATCGGCATTGCCGCGGTCGTCAGTGCCTTGGTCATTTTGCTTACGATGTACACAACGGTCACCGAGAGAACCAGACAGATCGGAATAATGAAATCGCTCGGAATGAGCAACGTCTCGATCGGCTGGATCATAACTCAAGAAGCTTTACTGCTCAGTCTTTTGGGTATAGTCACGGGGATTTTTCTTACAGTACTTGCCCGCTACGGGCTCAGTCTTGTGACGACTCTCGAGGTCGAGATCAGCCCATTCGTCTTGGCTGTCGTAGTCGTGGTTGGTCTCGTCGGAGGCTCTTTGGGTGGGCTCTACCCGGCACTCAGGGCCGCAAGGCTTGATGCTGTCGAAGCGTTGAGCTACGAATAGATGTTAATGTCCGAACGATTTCCGATCAGCTTCACCCAACTCAGCTATCTTACTCATTAAATGATCACCTATCTCTTTGTGGGTTCGGATACGGTCGCCGCGTTTGTAGAATTCCGACAAGTCCATCGGCTCACCAAAGTGAATCCTAACCTTATCGCCGCCGCTCCAATTCCCCTTTATTTGCTTTGGTAAGTCATTGCCGAGCCCCGCAATAAAAACGGGAATCACCTGTGGCTGAGCCGAGTAGATCACCTTACCAATGCCTGGTTGGGCCGGAAGGAACGAATAAGGGTCTTCGTCTAAATTGCGTTTGCCTTCGGGATGAAACCCGATGACATTTGGCGAACGTTCAGTAGCGATCCGTAATAATTCACGCACCGAGAATTTATCGAACTCGCGTTTCTTGGCTTCACCTTCCTCGCGAAAAAAAGGCGGGTACATCGACCACCAGCCCATAAGCAGATTGACGAGCCAACCCGCCGGATTCGTGTAGAAGAACTTAGCACGGACCGGAAAATAGAGATTCATTGGGCGATGAGTTCGCCGAAAAAGTACGCTTGAGACCGTGTACATATCGAAGAATGATCGGTGATTTGCAACAAGGATAAGTGGCCGATCTACCTCGGTTAATTCTACATTCTCGATACCAAAAACATTCATCAAGTTATAGGTCGCAAGGAAGATCCAAAGCGAACCAATGTACCGCTGACAGAATGTCCAAAGGCCTTTCCAACGGCCAAGATTCATTCTGCGTGTGAGGCTAAAACCAGTACGTTCGACGGCTCCGAGCACCGCCAACTCTTCGGTCGTGGGCAAAGACAGATCGGTTTGCGCGATCGAGGGCGGCGATAATTTGGTTGAATTTGTTTGCGGCGGCATAGTGCAAAATAGAATGGTAACACCCGAACACCGGTCTCGGAAAATCCGCAAAAAATGGCAATCGTGAAAAATAACACTTGACAACGTACTGCCTGCACGCTTATCTTTTCTCAAAGCACATAATTTGTGTTTATAAATGCAAGCGACAAACTTTAACAGCTTTAGCACCTTTTATTTTTACTTTTATAGTGAAACGGCTAAAGTTTGGTTTGACGCAAGATAAGTCATAGTAAGATCCGAACAAAAGCCGTTAACCGAAAGGTTGCGGCTTTTTTTGTTTTTCAAAGGCAACGGGAGGAAGTAATGAAACTTGAACACTGTAGAGAAAAGATAGATCAAATAGACACCCAAATACTTGCTCTACTCAACCGGCGTGCGGAGGTCGCGATGGAGATCGGATCGATCAAGGCTGCGGCTGGTTTACCGATCACCGATGAAACGCGCGAAAGAGCGATCTTGAGTTCGATCGCACGGGATAATCCTAGCGATCTCTGCGACGCAGCGGCAGTTCGAATTTACCGGCAAATATTGGAAGAATCGCGTCGAGTACAAATTCAGACCGCTGCTGTGTGTTCAGCCAAAGGAGAATCGGTGAAATGACCACTGTCGCGATACAAGGCGTAAGAGGTTCGTATAGCGAAGAAGCAACGTTCGCATTGCTCGGCCGCGAGGCGAGTATCGTTGAATGCAACAATTTTGCCGAAACTTTTAATGCCGTCTCCACGCAGTTAGCTGAATATGCCGTCATCCCGGTCGAAAACAAGATCGTCGGAGAGATCGAGGGATCAATGAAACATCTTCGCGGAAACATATTCCGCGTTTACGAACGAATCCCGCTGCAGGTGAGGCACGTTCTTGTTGGAACATCTGACGCCGATATCGGCTCGGTCAAGACTGTGCGGTCGCACATCGAAGCTTTGAAGCAATGCAAAAGATTCTTGAATGCTAACGCTCAATGGACACAGTTTATCGCTGCCGACACCGCGTCGAGCATTCGTCGGATCGCCCGCGAAAATATCGCGTCGAATGCAGCGATCGGCAGCCGTCGGGCTGCGGAACTATACGGAGCAAAGATCATCGCCGAGAACATCGCCGACGATCATGACAATTGGACTACATTTTGGTTAATCGGGAGATAAGCTCGGAGTTCCAGCTTTGGCTGGCGCATTCGCACGCTGAAGCGTGAACTCCTAACAAAAGCAATTATGTTAGACACTTGGACAAGAACGAAAAACAACGGAAACGGAAATGGAACGGCGAACGGCAACGGAAAAAGCTCGTTGCCGCTGGCAACACGAACGGGCGAAACATCGGTCGTATGGGTTCGCGACGTGCCAATCGGCGGTGAGCGAGCGGTCGTTATCGCGGGGCCTTGCTCGGTCGAATCGCAAGGTCAAGTTACCGAAACTGCATTTGCGGTCAAAGCGTTCGGGGCTGTAATGCTCCGTGGCGGGGCTTACAAACCTCGCACATCGCCTTACGATTTCCAAGGGCTTGGCGTCGAAGGATTAAAGCTGCTTCGAGCCGCAGGCGACGAGGCAGAAATGCCGGTTGTTACCGAAGTGATGAGTGAGGACGATGTTGCCGTTGTCTGCGAACATGCTGACATGATCCAGATCGGCGCTCGTAATATGCAGAACTTTGCGTTACTAAAAAAGATCGCGAAGACCGATAAACCTATCTTGCTCAAACGCGGAGCATCGGCGACCGTCAAAGAATGGCTGGCAGCCGCCGAATATATCTTGCACGGGGGGAACGAGCGGGTCGTGCTTTGCGAACGAGGGATCAAGACGTTTGACAACAGTTTAAGAAACACGCTCGACCTTGCTTCGGTTGCTCTTGTTAAGGAGATGACGCACTTGCCGGTGATCGTCGATCCGTCGCACGCGACCGGCAAACGCAGCATCATCGGTGCGTGCGCGAAAGCCGCGATCGCTATTGGCGCAGACGGCGTAATCGTTGAGGTTCATCCCAGGCCGGAAGAGGCTTTGTCCGACGGAGGACAATCGCTCACGTTCGACGACTTCGCAGCAATGATGCGGTTGATGACCGAGCAGACGCGGTCGATCGCGGGTGGAATGGCCGCTCTTGTTGCATAACGTGAAGTGGTTAATGCGTTTTTCGCCTAACTATTGTTAAATAGTTTGGTGCAAAGAGAGATCAAAGAAGCGGCTGAGACTAGCTGGAGGTACCGCATTTATGAAGTGGTTTTCGAGGCCGAAACACGCCCCGGAAAGCTTTTTGACATTGTTTTGATCGTGCTGATCTTGCTCAGCGTTGTGGCTGTGCTCCTTGAAAGTGTTCGCTCGATCCGAGAGATCCTTGGCCCCGAACTTTTTGCAGTTGAATGGGTTTTTACCATCCTTTTCACGATCGAATATGTCCTGCGGCTAGTGGCGGTAAAGCGGCCGTTGCGGTATTTGTTTAGTTTTTACGGCATTGTTGATATGCTTGCGATCTTGCCGACATATCTCAGCCTTTTCTTGCCGGGCACGCAATATTTGCTTGCTATTAGAATACTTCGGCTGCTTCGTATATTCCGCATTTTAAAGCTGACGTCTTACATTTCCGAAAGCCGCGTGATAGTAACGGCTCTAAAAGCCAGCAAGAAGAAAATATTGGTCTTTCTAGTCGCTATTGTTTCGATCGTAACAGTTGTCGGCTCTTTGATGTATGTCGTCGAGGGCGAAGAACACGGATTCACCGACATTCCGACCAGCATCTACTGGGCGATCGTGACGCTAACGACGGTCGGTTACGGCGACCTTTCACCAAAGACGGGGCTTGGAAAACTATTGGCGTCGGTGGTGATGATAATGGGTTACGGCATTATCGCCGTGCCGACAGGCATCGTCACGGGTGAGCTTATTCGTGCAACTAAATCCGCATCGACGCACGTTTGCCCGGAATGTCATTCCGAACCGCACGACCTCGACGCTGTTCATTGTAAGTATTGCGGAACGAAACTTTAGATCTATTCAATGATAGCCAGAACATCGCCGGCGGCGACCGTTTGACCTTCGGAAACACGAATTTCTTTGACTACGCCGGCTTTTGGAGCTTTGAGGTCATTCTGCATTTTCATGGCTTCGACGACCATCACGGCATCGCCTTTTTCGACCGCAGCACCTTCACTCAAAATTAAACGCACGACTTTGCCCGGCATTGCCGTTTTGACCTCTGCGGCGCCGTCGGTACGGACACCGACCACGCTGGAACCACGAAGCTTCTTCGGATCGATCAACCGAACCTCAGTCTCACCTTTTGCTGACGTGACCAAATACGGCGAATCCGAACTATCCCGTGGCCTGACGAAAAACTCGCCAACCCGGCCCTCATGGTTTAGCAGGTATACGTTCGGTTCCGGCTCCGACGCTTCAAGCTCGTATTCGCGGTCGTCAACACGCGCAAAAACACGCCGCCTGTCGCGACGTATTTCAACCTTATGTGTATCCTCGCCGACCCGAGCCTGAAGTTTCATTGAATTTTCCAAACGCTCGCAGCTTGTTCGAACTATTTGTCCAAATCGAGCTTAATAGTATCCGGTCTATTGATCCACGGTTCTCCATTGTACTTCCATGCTATGCCAGCAGAAAGTAAGCTAACAGCGATATTTATACCTACTACGTCCCATACGAGATCTAAGTTCAACCCAGGCTGTTCTTGTCCGTATAAATATGGCAGTACAAAGTCAAAAGCTGTTAACAGGACGAAAACCGAGACAGTGACTGTAGCAAAATAAGCCCAAATTCCGCGTTTACGGAGTCCGTCCAAAATACCGATGCCTTCATTGTCGTTGTTAAACTCCATAGCATTAATTCGAAAAGAGCAGAACTTAGACAGTCTCCATCTCGGTGAAGATGCTACGCGCCGTGACCTTCGCCTTTTAATTTGTTTGGCTGCGGTGTGATGCGGAGATATGGTTTTACTTCGTTCCAACCGGCAGGGAATTTTTCTTTTGCCTGTTCATTAGTTACGGCCGGGACGATAATGCAGTCGTCGCCGTCTTTCCAGTTAACGGGTGTGGCAACGGAGTATTTTGCAGTCAGTTGCAGTGAATCAATTACTCGCAGCAACTCGTCAAAGTTTCGACCGGTCGACGCCGGATAGGTGAGCGTCAGTTTGATCTTTTTGTCGGGCCCGACGACGAACACAGAGCGGACGGTGAATGTGTCGCTGGCGTTCGGGTGGATCATGTCATAGAGGTCGGCGACTCTTTTATCGCTGTCGGCGATCATCGGAAAGTTCACAGCAGTGCCCTGCGTTTCTTCGATGTCCTTTTCCCAACCCTTGTGCGAATCGAGCGGATCAACACTCAATCCCATCACCTTAACATTGCGTTTATCGAACTCCGGCTTTAGCTTTGCGGCCATACCAAGCTCGGTTGTGCAGACCGGTGTGTAGTCCTTTGGGTGCGAGAACAAAACGCCCCAACTGTCGCCTAGCCATTCGTGAAAATTGATCGTTCCTTCCGTCGTCTCCGCTGTGAAATTTGGTGCCTCGTCGCCTAATCTGACCGCCATAGTTCTGCCTCCTACCTAATTATTTGCCGCCGCTGCTACCACTTTATCAGCCGCGTCGTTCATACCTGTCGCCGGAATAATTCCGATACCAGAGTTCGCCAAGATCTCGCGTCCGGCTTCGACGTTCGTTCCTTCGAGTCTGGCAACGATCGGGATCGAAACGCCAAGATTCTTTGCCGCCGCAACAACTCCGCTTGCGACCATATCGCAACGAACGATCCCACCGAAAATGTTGATCAATACGGCTTTAACATTAGTGTCGGCGAGCAAGATCTTAAATGCTTGCTCAACCCGTTCCTGCGAAGCACCTCCGCCGACATCCAAAAAGTTCGCCGGTTCGCCGCCGGATAACTTGATGATATCCATCGTTGCCATTGCAAGGCCGGCACCGTTAACCATGCATCCAATGTTGCCATCGAGCTTGATGTAGTTTAGATCGTAATTCGACGCTTCGATCTCGAGCGGTTCTTCCTCGGCAAGATCGCGAAGATCGGCGAAGTCTTTGTGCCGATACATCGCGTTATCATCGAAGGTGACCTTTGCATCAAGTGCAATAAGACGTTCGTCCTT
>JBGTKQ010000032.1:0-39900 GCA_041744555.1 Pyrinomonadaceae bacterium | reverse complement strand
AAATTCGTATTCGGGCCGCCGAAAACCGACAGCAAAACGATGACGACGAGGATGTACGGGATCGAATAAATGATGTCGACGATACGCATCATGATGTTGTCGATGCGGCCGCCAAGAAAACCGGCGATCGCGCCCCACGATACTCCGACGATCAGCGAAACTACGGTCGAGATAATGCCGACCATCAGGGAAATGCGTCCGCCTTGCAGCACGCGTGCGAGCAGGTCGCGGCCCTGATCGTCGGTGCCCATCGGATGCATCAGTGACGGCGGGAATGATCGAACACGCTCGCCGCCATCGACTCCGGAAGGAATATAATCAGGGGTGAAACCGTTTAGCCAATAGACCAGCGTCGGCCCGACAGCGACAAGTAAGACCATGAACCAAACGACGCCGAGTCCGAACACCGCGAGCTTATTCTTCAATAACCGCTTCCAAGCGTCAGCCCATAGCGAATTGCCGCGGCTTGTTCGCACCGACCAGATCGCGTATGCCGTTAGCGATAGAAAGAGCACTAGGAAGACTATCAAGCCGACGCCTGAGAAATATTCGGTCTGCGAACTCCAATGCAGAGCGATCAGCGCAATGCCGATCAGCATCAGAAAACCGATACCGACGAGCCGCTTTCGAAACTCGTAATTTACTTCGATGAGGTTTGAGTCCTCGATCATTTGCATTCAACAACCTTAAGCGAAAACTATTCGTAACGGATACGCGGATCGAGAAATCCGTAAGAGATATCGACGATCAGATTAAAGATCATGATCAGGATCGACAAAAAGGCGACGATGCCGAGCGTCAGCGGTTCATCGCGATTCAAAACCGATTGAATAAAGATGTTTCCGAGTCCGGGAATCGCAAAGACCTTTTCAACGACGACGGTTCCAGCTAGCAATCCGGCAAGCGCCGGGCCTGTGAATGAGACGACCGGAATTATTCCACCGCGAATGCCGTGTTTAAGCAAAACGCTTTTCTCATCAAGCCCTTTTGCTCGAGCGGTGCGAATGTAATCCGACCGCATTACCTCAAGCATTCCGGCTCGCGTAAGCCTGGCGATATACGCCATGTAGATCGCCGAAAGCGTGATCACCGGCATTACGAGATTTGCAACACCGCCCCAACGCGCCGGCGGCAGCCAATAAAGCCAAAGCGAAAAAACGATAACGAGTATCGGACCAAGCACGAAGTTCGGCACCGAAAGCCCAAGCATCGCCGAAGTCATCGAACCGTAATCCCACGCAGAGTTTTGCTTAAGTGCAGCAACGTTGCCGAAGATCAGACCTAGAACCAGCGCGAGAATGTAGGCAAGGAACCCGATCGTTGCCGAATACGGAAGATGCGTGAAAATGATTTCGTTGACCGATTTACCGAGATATTTTACAGAATCGCCAAAGTCGAAACACTTGAACTGCGTTCCAAACAAATTGAAACGAAGACCGGTCGTAGATGTATCGCCATCAGGTGCCGTTCGGCATGTAATGTTGCCAAGCATCAGAAAATATTGCTGATACCAAGGCTTATCGAGACCGTATTTCCGCTTGATATTTTCTTCGATCGCAGGCGGCAACGAACGCTCCTCCGAATAAAAATTACCAGGAGCAACACGGATCAATCCCCACGTCAGCGAAACGACGAGCAGAGCCATCGGAATTATTATCAGCAGTCGCCGGAGGATGAAACCGATCATATTAATATCCGAATTTCTTAGCATCCATATAGCCTTTTTCGCGTTCAACCAGAGCCGGCTGTGTTGCGATAAGGCGGTTTAGATTTTCGGTTACCCAGGCATCGCCGGTGCTGAATATCTTGTCAACATTGCGATCCCATTTCGCTTGGTCAGTTTCAATATACACGAATTTCCACGCGTGCAGTGTACCGGGATTTGGATAAAGGCCTTTCACATACGGCTTGCGAATGAAGTTGGTCTTCTGAGTTTGCCACGGAAGCACGGGTTGGTCTTGCATCACCATAAACTCGGCCTCTGCCATTTTTTCGAATCTAACTTTTGGGTCCGATGCCCGATTTGCATCATCGATCAACTTATCGAACTTCGGATTGGTCCAGCCGGTCGAACTGTCGTTGTTCTTTCCGTAAAAGAGTTTAAGGAACGACATCGGGTCCATGTAATCGCCGATCCACCCGGCACGAGCGATACCATTGTACTCAAGATTTTTTCGCGTGTTTAGGAACGTTTTCCATTCCTGATTCTTGAGTTGCAGCGTGATGCCGAGATTCTGCTTATACTGAGCCTGGATGAATTCCGCGATGGATTTGTTGTTGTCGCTGGTGTTGTAAAGCACCTCAACGCTTTCGACCGGAAAACTCGGACACGACCAATCGCCTTCACTTCCGGTGACAGGAAAGCCGGCTTCTGCAAGAAGTTTACGGGCCTTGGCCGGATCGAACTTGCGAGCCTTCCATTCATCTAAGCTGCTCCCGATCTTTTTCAATTCGCGGTCATAGACCTTGCTGCGGATATCTTCGTATTCAGGAAACAGCCCTTCGGGCGTGAAATCGATAAGCGGTTCTGTCGTTTTGCGAAATTTTGCGAGTGCGTCACGGTCAACGGCAAGAGCCAACGCTTGCCGAACGCGAAGATCGTTCATTGGCGGCTTTGTAACATTTACGGTGTAATATTCGATCGCGACCTCGGGATGATTCATAAATTCATCCTTATATTCTCGTATCATGTCGACCCAGGCTGCGGGAATCGTGTGGTTATAAAGAGCATCAACGCGTCCCGTCTTATAAAGATTAAGCATCGTTGTTTGCTCATCTAGCGGGTAGAACTCAATGCCGTTCAGGCGAACCATTTGGGCGTCCCAATAGTACAGATCCTTCTCGACAACGACGCGGTCATACGGACTATGTTCTTTCAAACGGAATGCGCCGCTTGTTACAATATTTGCGGGTTTGGTCCAGTCTTTGCCGTGTTTCTCGATGGTTCCGCGATGAACGACACGGAAGAATTGATGTCCCAGCAAACCGATAAGAAATGGAGCGGGCTGGGTAAGCTTTATGCGAAAAGTGTGATCGTCAATTGCTTCGACACCGAGATCAGCGGCTACTACGGGAACCAGTTCGGTCTCTGCCATCAATGCTTTGAGTTTCGGATCTTTCTCGATCAATTCATTTCGTGATTTTTCATCACTCGGAACTGTCAATCGCGTTGGCCCATCGATGAACTTTCGAAACTCGTTTTGCGGAACCGCTGGTTCGGCCGGTACTGTGGGTGACGTTCCAGCGAGCGGTACTTGAGTGGTTGGGGCCGTGGTTTCCAGATCGGATCTAAGCAGAAATCTTCCGTTCTTGTCTTTCACGAACGACTTCATCGAATTGAATTCTTCGGCGTACTTTATGTAGTGAGCGAGATAAGCATTCTTTGCGGCAAGGCTCGGTTCCAACGCACGCTGAAATGAATAAACAAAATCGTGTGCGGTTATCGGATCACCATTTGAAAACTTGCCGTTCGTTCGCAGCTTAAAGATATATTCGGTGTTTTCCTGCCCAACTTGCCAGCTTTCGGCCAAGCCCGGGATCGGTTGCATCGTTCGCGGATCGTACTCAACAAGACCGTCGTAAATAGACATTAATAGACGAGCCTCGGGCTGGCCGGTCGGAACAGCGGGATCGAGCGATTCGGGTTCAGAGCCGGTTATGTATCTTAAAACATTGTCTTGCGGGGCTTCCGTTCGGCCGTAATAGCGGCTGCTTGCCTGGGTAGTGCAACCGGAAAGCGTAAACGAAACGATTCCAGCTAAAACTATTAGGCAGCAAGCCTTGATGGTGAAGTTATGCATAAACCAACTCCTGGACGGGAACGCGATATCAGTTCGTGATATCGGGGAGAATTGCCAATACATTCAATTCGCAACGACGGGCAAAGAGGAGATTTCGTTGCAAACGGGATCAAGACTATGATTACTTTTCCAAAGTGTTCGGTTGCCAACTGTTATCGATACGCAGACGCTGGATAAGCGGAGCATCGAAAACATTTATTTCAAACCCAAGCACGTAAGGCTTTACCAGCGAGTATGACGTTGGAAAATAAAGGGGTATTGCTTCCATTTCATACAAAGCTATCTCTTCCGTCAATCCCAAATCTAGCGTGTGTTCAGAGTTTGAGGCCGATGGTGAAGCAATATTTGACACCGTTCCATTTGCGAGTGAATTCCCAATTCTACCTCGCTCCGCCGCATCCGCCGGCCCTTGTTGGTCAAGTTCGAAAATGGCCTTTAATCCGATGATTTTATCCGAAGATGGCAAAACAACTCCGCGCCGGATCAGGTCATAATCGCCTGCCTCAAGCGTCGCGGCCATTTCCGTATTCTCTTTTACGATGATCTCGCTTTCAAGGTTTAAGTTTTGCTTCCACATCCTGCCGACTGACCGAGCAACTCTCTGTTGAGCGTCGTTACGATTAACGACAAGACGGATCTTTGGAAAGCCCTTGCCATTTGGATAACCGGCTTCATCGAGAATGTCTCGCGCTCGTTCTCTATCCTGGTTCAGTTTGGTCTGAGCTCCGGAAGCGAAGGGAAGAAATGAATAGGCGGGTCGGGTCGTGCCGGAAAGTTCGCCCTCAGTTAACCGTTCACGTTCAATGCTGATCGAAAGGGCTTGTCTTACACGGCGATCGTTAAACGGAGCGTTTGCGGAATTTATCTTATAGAAATTAAGTGCGGCAAATGTGTTCTTGCGAAAGTCTTCAAATGGTTCGAGCAGCTTGATCGCAAGAGGTTCCAGCCCGGCGTTCGTCACCGCGTCCAGTTCCCCAGAGCGGTATGCCAAGAGTGCCTTTTCGGGCGATTCCATTGTTACAAAGTTTAGTTGATCGAGAGCGACGGACTGATGATTCCAGTATGCCGAAGACTTTTCCAAACGTATTCCGGAATCGTCGATGGAAGCGATCCTGAAAGCACCGTTCGTCACGATGTCATTGATCAATTCGCCCTCGGCAACTTCCCGTTCGCGGAAAACGGGACGGAAGATCGGGTTTGCCAAAAGTCTCGGAAGGTCTTCGTCGGGCGACTTTAGATTTACAACGAGGGTTTGGGCATCCACTGCGTAAAAACTCTTCTTCGAGCCGTCGGGAACTTCTTTCACGGTCGCAGGTCTTTCGCTTGGACTTGGTTCAACGGCAAGCGGGTCGATCGCAGGGTTTGGTGTGGGCACACTTGAATTTGCCTGAAACTCATCTGTTGGTTCGACGGGTAGAACCCCGGAATCATCCAAGATATCCGGCGAAAGAAACTTATCGCCAAAGCCGACAAAGTTGCTTGTTAACTGAGGATGAGCGGCACGCGAACCAAGCGATGCGAGCCGTTTCCACGAACGAACAAAATCAAATGCCGTTACCGGTTTCCCGTTCGTCCACTTCGCTTCGGTGCGAAGCGAGAATGTCCAGCTCATTTTGTCGTCGCTGCTTTTCCATTCTTCAGCTACCGCAGGGATCGCCTCAAGCGTAGCAGGATCCATTTCAGTCAGGCCCTCATAGATCCCTCGAACGATGTCGGCCTCGGGTGCAGAACTTGTCCGCGCCGGATCCAAATGCTTTGGCTTTGGCCCGTTGCTCCAACGCAATTCCTGCGTCTTCGGCGGCTTGGATTCCGAAATGTAAGAGGTTGCGGCTGGTTGCTTGAACTCGGTGCAGCTTGCGATGAACGTGGCGATCAAGAACAGCGCGGTGATCTGAAGCCGTGGCTGGCGAAATGAAATGCCCGTGTGTTTTTCCGATCTATTTCGCACTTGTTAACGCAAATTTCATTCTATCAAACCGAGCAGTTGGCGATGGACTTCGACGGCTTGTCGTCGTGTTGGCTCAAATCCGTCCGACGTATCGATAAGAAGATCAGCATACCTCGTCTTTTCATCTTGCGGCATCTGAGCGGCGATCCGCTGCTCGGCTTCCAACCGTGAAATACCATTTCTCGCCATCAGCCGGGATATCTGAATATCTGCATTACACCACACAACGATCAGCTTGTTAAATCGTTCATAGCCGCCGGATTCGATCATCAGTGCCGCGTCAACTATCGCGATCGCGTTTGGATAGTTCTTTTCGACTTCGGCGAGCCATGCGTTCTGCCGTTCCAAAACAAGCGGATGAACGATCGAATTGAGTATCGTTCGCTGTTCCGCGTCGGCGAAAACTAACTTGGCCAAAGCAACTCGATCAAGCGAACCATCGTCAAGTAAGATGTCTTTTCCAAAATGTTCGACCACGCGACGAAGCCCGATCGTTCCGGGTTCTACCACGTCGCGGGAAACTTGATCGGCGTCGAGAACATGACAGCCAAGTTCGCGAAAAAGCCCGCAAACCGACGTCTTTCCGACCGCGATCGAACCTGTAAGGCCAACTTTCAGCACAAGTTTCTATCTACCGTGACGCTTCGCCAGCTTGTCGACGTTATATTCGGCGATCTCTTCGAGCGTCATCCCGAGTTCGTCGGCACACGCCGAGATGTACCAGAGAACGTCGCCGAGTTCGTCCTTCAGCTTCGCCCGAACATCGTCATTCAAAACGCCGCCGTGATCGCGCTGGATCTTTTTGACGATATTCGCAACCTCACCGGCTTCGCCCGCGAGACCAAGCGTCGGATATTCCAAATTGCTCAAACGACGCGGGTAAAGAGCCGTCTGGCTCGCTTCTGCTTGGTAGTCTTTGAAGTTCATATTCCTAATATAATTCTTTAACGCAAAGCCGCTAAGTTGCCAAGACGCAATGTTTTCATAGAATCTTCGTCGTTCTGCGATTTCAATTCTTTGCGACTATGCCTCTCGGCGGTTAGATCTTCCTTCTTGCCTTCGCTGCGTCAACTGTATTCCGCATCAGCATTGCGATCGTCAGCAATCCAACACCTCCGGGAACCGGCGTGAACGATCCTGCAGTTTCCATCGCGTCACGCTGGTTAACGTCTCCTGTTAGCGTGAATCCACGCTTTTCGATCGCTGCGATCCGTTTTTCTTGTTCTTCATCGGTGAACAGATCGGGCAACAAAGTTCTGTCGGTTACATTATTGATCCCGACATCGATGACCGTCGCTCCGGGTTTAATGTGTTCCGCAGTGATGAATCCGGTTCGGCCGATCGCAGCGACAAGGATATCGGCTTGACGCGTGATGAACGCGAGATCGCGGGTTCGCGAATGGCAAATTGTTACTGTCGCGTTTTCTTGCAGCAGTAACGCGGCCATCGGCTTTCCGACGATGTTGCTACGGCCGACGACAACGGCGTGGCTGCCAGCTATTTCGATCCCGGACCTTTTCAGTATCTGAATTACACCGGCGGGCGTACACGGAACAAGTGTTATTTGGCCTTGTGAAAGCCGCCCTACATTTACAGGATGAAAGCCATCAACATCTTTTTCCGCGTCGATCGCTTCAAGAATAAGGGTTTCATCAATGTGTTTTGGCAACGGAAGCTGAACCAAAATGCCATCAACATCTTCGTTTTCGTTTAATTCCTTTACGACCGAAAGCAACTCTTCTTCGCTAACGTCAGCCGGAAAATGGCGATGTTCTGAGACGATCCCGAGCTGTTCAGAAGTTTTTACTTTATTTCCAACATACACCGCAGATGCCGGGTCGTCACCAACTTGAACGACCGCTAAACACGGCGAAAAACCGTGGATTTCCCGTATATCGAGCAATTCCGCAGATATTTCGACCTTGATCGCGTCGGCTATGACCGATCCGCTAAGTAACTTTGCTGTCATAAAGTGAAAATTTTGCTGTCATAAAGTGAAAATATTACAGGAACTTGGGTTGCATTGTCAGTTTGCTAGGGCAGAAAGGCGGGAAACGCAAAAGGCCGCCGAGACCAACGTCTGACAATAAAGCCTTAAACGTAATGAAGATCGACCAAACAACCTCCACAAATCGATGCGTCGCTACATTCGCACTTGTCGCTCTATGCGTCTTTGCCAGCACGGCTTACGCACAAGGTGCGGATCTTTCGGTTTTTAGACCGTCAAAAGGCGTGTGGTATTCACAGGGCCAGGAACCGAATGGCGGCTTTTCAGCGATCAAAATGGGAAGTTCGTCGGACGTTTTAGTGCCAGCTGATTACGATGGCGACGGAACGATCGATACTGCCGTGTGGAATCGAGAGACCGCGACGTGGCAGATTCTAAAAAGCTCCAACGGCAGGACCGAGTTGATCGCGTCTTCTGAACTTAGTTCGAAAGATTCAATGAACGACATT
Organism: Pyrinomonadaceae bacterium; assembly: GCA_041744555.1. Taxonomy (GTDB): domain Bacteria; phylum Acidobacteriota; class Blastocatellia; order Pyrinomonadales; family Pyrinomonadaceae; genus OLB17. The sequence continues at coordinate 31,695 of JBGTKQ010000032.1, read as the reverse complement.
CCGGTTACCGCAGATTTTGATGGCGACGGTCGAGCGGATCTAGCAGTTTGGCGGCCGAGCAACGGCTTCTGGCACGTACTTACTTCGTCGAGCGGTTTTGATGTCTCGCAAAGATCGAGCTTCTGCTGGGGCCAAGCCGGCGATGTTCCGGTTGCTGCTGATTACGATGGCGATGGCCGAAGCGACTATGCAGTATTTCGCCCTTCGGACAACCGTTGGTACATCTTTGAAAGCAAGTCACAGACGTGGACCGCCCGTTCGTTCGGCCAGAAAGGCGATCTGCTTGTCCCGGCCGATTACACCGGCGATCGCAAAGCTGATCTTGCAGTCTACCGAAACGGCGGTTGGACGGTACTCGATTCTGCGACCGGTGAGGTCGATACGTTCGCATTCGGTTTCGCTGATGCACTTCCGGGTCCCGCTGACTACGACTGCGACGGTGTGACGGACTTTGCGATCTGGCGTGACGGTATCTGGTACATCTACGACAGCGGCGAGCCGCGTCTTCGTTCAATGCGTTTTGGAAACGCCGGCGACATTCCTCTAAATTTTTTGAAGGCAAGGTTAGTTGATTAAAGGCGGTCTAGTTCACCCCCGAAATTGGCCAAGCGGCATTTGGGAAGTTCTTCGGAGCTTCTCTTTTTTTGTTTTGGAACCATTCGGTTAAAATCTTGCTGTGGTTCGTTTTATCCTTTTCATCTCTGTTTTATTTGTTCTCACGCAATCCCTATTTGCGGTCGAACAGTCGCAGCACGAAAATTTGAGGCAATTGATCTCGTCGCGAGAATATTCAAAAGCGGTCACAATGCTCGAAGGCTTCCGAACAAACAGCAAGGAAAAGTTCGAACTCAACAATTATGATTATCTGCTTGGGCATTTGTACGAGCGGCTCGGTAATTTCGCACTTGCCGCCGCTAACTATCACAGCGTAACTGAACGAAAAAGCATCTTGCGTGACCGGGCTGGCTGGCACTTGGCAGAACTCAGCCGTTTTTCAGGCAATGCTTTTCTGGAGCGGTTGTATTTGCAAGAACTCCGATATCGAACGCCGCAAAGCCTTTATCTAACCGCCGCCTCGAACCGAATGGCTCGAAGTTATTTCGAAACCGGCGATTTTCAGCTTGCCATAAATGAACTCCGTTCGTTGCAAAGTCCCGGGCCGGGGGCAACGGGCGTCGACCGACTCGAGCGGACTAATCTTTCTTTGCGTGCTGAAGCCTTGATCGGAATTGGCGACACTTTCACCGCTCGGGAAGTTTTAGCTCAAATAATTGATGGATCATCAAACAAGGAACAGCCCGACGATCTCGCCTTGATTTCAGTAAGTAACCTCGACCGGCTCGACCTTGGGCCAGACCGAAGCGGTGTTCCAATATTGTCAGCCGAAGAACATTTGAAGCGGGCGAATATTTACCAATTCAATCGGGTGTTCGATAAGGCACGCCTTCACTTTGCAAACATCGTGAATAATCATCCGAATGAGCAATTCACCGCCGTCGCAGGGTATCAGATCGGCCGCGGATTTTCGCAGCAGAATAGTTTTGCAGAGGCCGTGAAATGGTATGAACGCGTGCTCGAACAATTCCCCGAAACAGAAGTTGCCCGCGATGCGTTGCTTCAGCTCGGGTCGGCTTATGCTCGGGTTGGGAAATATCGTGAATCGGCTGCACGATACCAAATTTACATCGATCGGTTTCCCGACGATGAACGGCTCGACCGCGCGTATTTGAACATGATCGATATCGCTCGCGATATTGGCGAAGAGAACGATGCGATCCGAAAGGCGCAGAAAACGCAGGAAGTGTTTCGCGGAAAGACCGCCGAAGCACAGGCCCTTTTTGCCGAAGCCCGGATCTATTTGGCAAACGAAAATTGGACCGCTGCCGAAGACGCACTTCGTCGGCTTGCAGCGATGAAGGATCTTGGCGGCATGCGTGTTCCCGGCGGGACAGATCAAGCCGAGATCAGGTTTCTGCTCGGTACAGTTCAAGAAAAGACCCAGCGATTTAGCGAAGCTGTCGAGACGTATCTTTCGGTCCCCGATGGCCGAGCGAGTTTTTACGGTTGGCTGGCAACCGAGCGGCTTTCGGAGATGGCACGGACCGAAATATCTCGACAAACTGTTCAGGACCGAGCCGCTTCGATCCGCCAAGATGGAACGCCTGAGGCACGGAAGAACGCCTTGCAAAGTTTGATACGGCTTACGGTTGATGATGAGGTCAGAAAACGATTGCTTGGGGAATTGAGGGCCATGTATTTGAAACTTCCCGAGTATTCAATTCCGTCTAATATGACTGATCGGAAATTCGGTCGTGAAGGTGTCATAGACAAACCTCGACAAACGAAGAGTTCAAATAGCCACATTGATTCGGCTGACGAGTTGTTGTTCTTGGGATTGTTTGATGAAGCAGCGACTGAGCTTGAGGCTGGCGGAAAGGTCACGGATCCTTTAGTGATGGCACAGGTCTATGCCGCCGGAAACGGTGCTGATCGAGCGATCGGTTTTGCTGAATCGTTCTACAAATTTCCGGCTGATCATCAGATCGAACTGTTGCCCAGAGACGTGACTGAATTACTTTACCCGACGCCATTTATCGATGAATTGCACGCGAGTTCCGCGTCACGTAACGTCGATCCACGTTTGATGCTTGCGATAATGCGACAGGAATCCCGATTTCGTCCAACTGTAAAATCAAACGCGTCGGCACGAGGTCTAATGCAATTTATCTCATCGACATCGACACGCGTTGCAGGTGAGCTGCAGATATCTCGATTTCAGCAAGACGATCTGTACGATCCATCGATCGCGATCCTGTTCGGTTCCCAATATGTGTCCGGGCTTTTTAAGCTTTACCCGGATCAGGCTGCGGCAGTTGCGGCAAGCTACAACGGCGGCGAAGACAATATGAAACGCTGGAAAACAAGGGCACGTTCCGACACGCCAGGCCGTTACGTTCCGGAAGTAATGTATTCACAGTCGAAAGATTATGTTTTCAAGGTAATGAACAGCTACCGCGTGTACCAAACGATCTACGACGAAAAGCTTTTCGCAAAATAGGCCGATCGCGAACCGAGAGAAGAATTCGTTAATTAGTGGCAGGGCTCGTTCGATGCTGTTGATTCACGCGTAGCTATACGCGATACTTTTGAATGAACGCGCTCTTAAAATGTTCTATGCGATCTAGTTTATTTTCACTACTTTTTTCACTACTTTTTTTCGTTTCGATATTGGTCTCAGGTTGTGGCCGTGAAGTTCAACAAGTTGCGTCTGTTGATGCGGCTCGGTATGACATTCGCGGGAAGGTCATCTCAGTCGATAGGGCAGCGAAAACTGCGCAGATTGAACACGATGATATTCCAAACCTGATGCCGCCGATGACGATGCAGTTCAAAATAAATGAGGATTGGGTCTGGGAAGATCTGGTGCCCGGTTCTGAAATAAAGGCGGTGCTTGTTTACGACAAGAACGCGAAAGATCCGATGACGCTGGAAAAGATCGCGATCTCGGCCGCCCCGAATCCCGATCAGCCACAGCCCGAAGTTAAGGAACCGGAACAGATCGGCAAGGACGCTCCCGATATTCCGCTCATTAATCAAGATGGCAGGAAGATCGCATTCAAAGATTTTCGCGGGAAGACGCTTGCCGTCACGTTCATTTACCGCGAGTGCCCGCTTCCCGAATTTTGCATAAAGATGTCGACGAATTTTTCAGATGCGGCAGGCAAGATCGCCACCAGCGAAGTCTATAAAGACAAGCTAAGACTATTGAGCATTTCATTTGACCCGACGCGTGACACACCAACAAAGTTGAGGGAATATGGGATCGGTTACTTAGGAAATCCGGGAAAACCCGATTTCAAATATTGGCAGATAGCGGTCGGCCCGGACAAGGACGTTCGGGCAATTGCAGATTTTTTCGGTCTAAAATATGAGATCGCATCGGAGGACACGACGCAGTTCAACCACTCGCTGGTCACAGCGATAATCGGACCGGACGGGAAGGTCGCGAAAGTGTTGTCAGGAAATCGTTGGACGGCTGATGCATTGTTGATCGAGATGCAAAACGTTTCCGGAAAATAAGTTATTCAATTGACGCTCGCTGATCCGAAGACAGTTTTGCCGGCGACGACCGTGCGGATCACGTCTCGGCCCGTTGAAGAAAACACCAACGCTGCCTCGATGTTATTTACTGGTTGTTGTGACGCGCCCGAAAGCGAAAGTACTACAAGATCGGCTTGTTTGCCGGTTTCCAAGGTCCCGATCGACGATTCAAATCCCAGGGCTTTGGCACCTCCAAACGTTGCGGTTTCCAAGGCTTCTTTTGCAGAAATAAATCGGTGGCTTTCGTCTCGATTGCGTGCGACGAGCGTACCAAATCTAGCTTCTTCCAGAATGTCGCAGACGTTGTTGCTTGCGACCGAATCGCTGCCCAGACCAACAGCAATTGCCGCATCGAGCATTTTTTCAAATGGAGCGAAGCCATGTCCGAATTTTGCGTTCGATCGCGGACAATGTGCGACCTTGGCACCGTTTGCGTAAATTCGGTCGATATCAGAATCTGATACCAAGATGCAATGGGCTAGAAGCGGTTGGGCAGAAAGAACACCGAGCCGTTCAAGGTATTCGATCGGCGTACAAAACGGGCTGGCCCATTCTATGTCAAATTTATCGTAAACCCCGGTAAAGAAACCCGTTCCTTTGGTCAATAATTCAACCTCATTTGCCGATTCCGCTGCATGGATCGAGATCGGCACGCGGTTGATAATCGAATATTGCGCGATCAATTCAAACAGACTCGAACCGACCGTGTATGGCGAATGAGGCGAAAGACCGACGCGTACCAGATCGGTCTGGTCGGCGTGCAGAGTTTCAAATTTCGTTGCTAGTTTGGCAAAGTCTTCATCGGCCGTTCGGTTATCGGGCGAGAATTCAGTTTCCTGATAGACGATGCCGCGAAGTCCGGATTGTTTGAGTGCAGTAAGCCCGGCGTTTCCGAATCTGCCGATGTCGCCAAAACACGTTACACCTCCACTTGCACCTTCTAATGCACCGGCGACCGCGGATTCAATAATATCGGTTTCGGACATTGCGGCCCGCATCTCATTTAGCGACAAAAGCCATTTCTTGAAATCATGTTCGACGCTGTCAAGGGCGCCGCGCAGAGCCGTGAGTTCAAGATGCGAGTGACAGTTTACAAATCCCGGCAAGATCGCGGACCGTCCGAGATCTTCGACATCCGCCGAACGGAATTCTTCGGGAATTTCCGATCGTGGCCCAACATACACCAGACGATCTTCGTCGAAAACGACTGCACCATTTTCGATCGGATCGGATGAGATCGGCAAAATAAAATCTGCGGCAAGAATTTTCATTTGGGCGGTGGCGGCGGTGTCGAACGGTAACGGGAAAGGATCGATGTAACGTACGACTTGGTTGACGCGATCCCAATGCGTTCGACGAAATCTGCTTCGGATAAGGTGTTCGGGTCGGTTTCGCGTGTCCATTCTTCAACGCGGCTTGGGCCGGCATTGTATGCGGCCAGCATCATTGCGGTTTCGGCCGGCCGATTACGATATCGTTCGCGAACTTTTTCTAAGTACCAGCAACCTACCTGAATATTTCGCTCAGGGTCCTTAAGAAAGCCAACAACGTCTTTTTCGATCTCGCGTTCGAGGGCCGTGAGCCCGGTCTCTTTTGCCCATTCCCGAGCAACTAGCGGTGTAACTTGCATTAGACCAACTTCGGCATCTTCACCGATCGATGAAGGGCGAAAGAAGGTCTCTTCGAAGATCACGCTCCAAACAAGGCGATCGTCCAAACTATATATACGAGCGTGCCGTTCTATAAGGTCATCGAACCGATGCACCCAATAACCGCTAAAAAAATATGCTCCTATCGACACTGTCAAAGCGACGATAGCAAGACATGAGACGAGGTATCTGAACATTGAATTGGGCCGAATGAAACTGTCAGTTCTTCTTTCCGTGGAACAGTATCATCCGTTTCGATACTAAATCAAAAAGCGAGAAGAGCCCGCGCGGATCAATTCTTTGAATGGTTACTCTTGCTTTTCCGATTCTGCGAATTAGCATCGAGATCTACGGCATCGACGATCGAATACACGGCAATGTTAGGAATTGTCGTCCCTGACCGAACGCGTTCGACAAAGAGATCGGTATCGAAATCGGCCTCACGAGCCATCTTTTGTCTGATCTCGATCAGGACTTCCAGAAACTTTGAACGCCGGTACATATGACCATTGTAGTTTGTGCCCCGCTTAATTCGAAACGGCGCCGTTAGCGGCACGGACGATACTATTCGTGCACAAGGAATTCGGGCGTGATAATCGCAGGTGAAAAGAAACCGGCGGCAGTATTGAAAAGGCGAATGCGAGCCTGTTTTCGAACGTTAGCCAAATGGCCAAAATTCCAGGTGACGAAATAATCGACCTTATGGTACGACGCGAGAGCAACGTGGATCGCATCGGCCATAAATTTTCGATGGAAGATGCCGCGGGAAATATAACCTTCGGCGAGGATCGCAACCTCTTCAGACACATTTAGCCGAGAAAATGGTTTTATCAGATTGAGGTAGCCAGATCTATGCGGCTCGCTTAAATGCTCAAGCTCGCGGACGACCAGATCGGAAGAATATACGTCGTATTCACCCAATTCGTGTTCAAACCATCGGATCGTCAGATCGCGGCGAAATGAATCGCCGTTGTCGAGATATGCACCAATAACGGATGTTTCGAGATATACGCCTAATTTCATTGGGTTATTATTCGAGCGGAACTGCCTGATCGATCGGGACATCGGCTACAGGATCAAACAATACTCTGGCGTTTCGAAAATCGAAAGTCAGCTTATAACTTTTAAGAAAATTTCCGCCCAGAATGCCACCATGCTCAAAGCCCGAGGCCTCGTTGATCAGATCCAGATCAAGGGCAACGGCGAGGATCTTTAACCGTGAGTGGTCACCAAAGCTGATCTTCGGGATGATGAACGAACGTACATCTTCGGTAATGCCCGCGGCTCCAACGACACGCATTCGCGTGGCTGATTCATTTATCCGCATGGATTCGACCGCAGCAAGCTCTTGGGAAATAACAGAAACGCTGGCACCAGTATCAACAATAAAGTTCACCGGATTTTCAAGTCCTTCAAGTATCACCTCGCCGCTCAAAAATCCGCTGGAAGTAAGTCGAAGCGGTAGAGACCGCGTGTCTTCATTTGCAGCCGTCATTACGGCAGCCGATCGATCGAGCGTAAATGTTGACTCCCCGTAATCTACGGTCGTTAGAAACTTTGAGATAACGGAAAGGCCGATATAACCGTCAACGGGAATTCCCGGCGAATGAAACTCGCGAATGTAAACCGGAACGTTGCGGACGCGAACGTCGCCGATCTTAAGTTCATTTAAGAACCCGTAAATTATTTCAAACTTTCCATCGCCGCCGATTCCTTTTGCGAAACCACCTCGGGTAATTGGCTTGATCTTGAGCCGTTTCGCCGTTGCCTTGGAGATCACGGAAATGCCTGATCCGGTGTCCAAAACAAAGTTCAACTGTTCATTTCGGCCATTGACCTTTAGTGGCAGAACCGGCCTATTTCCAACTAATTCAAACGATATCTTTGTAGATTCGGAACCCGACGACGAATATAGGGCGGCTCTGTTGCCCAAGAATCGTAGAAATGTGACAAGGCCCTTTATTCGATCCCGGCGTTCGTCGTCAGGATCGCGCGAAAGCGACAAAAATCGCTGGTACGTGTCTGCCGCTTCCGAATAACGCTCAGCTCGAGCCGAGATCTGCGCCAGTGCAAAAGTAAAGTCGGCATGACTTGGTTCCTGGATAACCGCTTCTCGGAGATTGAGCACAGCCTCGTCAATACGATTTTCATAAAAGTCGATCAAACCAAAACCTGCCCAGGCAAGAGCTTCGCTTTTGTCGAGCTGTATCGCCCGGTAAAACAATGGCCGTGCTTCCTTTAGCCTGCCAGCCGAAAGCAAAACACTTCCGATCACCGCCAATGCAAACGAATTGTTAGGCTCGGCTACAGCGATCGGATAGCTTAGTTCGTAGGCTTCGACGATCATTCGCCGCTTGAGTATTACGTGTGCCAGCTTTAGCTTTGCCGTCGTATTATTAGGGTTGGATTCGACAACGCCGCGGAGGATCTTTTCGGCTTCGGGATAGATCGCCTGCCGATACATTTTGTCGGCCTGCTTGATCTGACGTTTGATGTCAGCCACGCTAGAAGTTTGTTCGGTAGGAAATTGCAGCGCAAAAGCCGAAGGAATTGTGGAAAGAATCACGAGAGCGGCAATAGCCGGGTACGACAACCATTTGATCGTACCCGAGGTCCGTTGACGAATTGATTTCATAACTTAGTCCTCGACGACACTGTCAACCACCTGAAATGGTCACTTCAGGATCTCGCCGGTTTTCATCGACCACAGCACAAGATCCATTTCGTCAAAATCGATTCCCGCTTGTTCTGAAAATTGCTTGAGTTTTGCCTCAGTGCTTAGATACCTCGACCGCGTATTTGGTGGCTTTGGGTCATCGATTATTTTTAACTCAGCTAAACAGTTCAGAACATGCTTATCCAAAATGGCATAGCCGCGGAACCCGACGTTACGTAAAAAATGGCTTGCTTCTTTATATCCAAGTCCTTTAATTCCCTTCTCTTGCACCAGCCAATCTCGTCGCTCGTACCCGCATGCAAAACTCTCCAATTTTTCTCTGAGCTGCATATTGCAGTGATGCTGAAGAAATTCACGAGAGGCGACGATGTATCGCGAACGAGCGTTCGGATACCGATGGGAACCGACAAGCGCTGCCGCAAGTTGCGGCTGCGTCCCATCAAGCAGTAGCGGACGCACGGCTTCGATCGAACGAAGGCCCATTTTTGCCGAGCAACCGCCTGTGAAGAAACAAAACACCATTTCTTCCCAAAGGTCGCGATCTGTTCCCCATAGCCAAATTTTTCGAAACTCGGCCAGTCGAGCACCAATATCCACGCCGCTTTCTGCGTGAACTTTTCTAATGCTGTCGATGGTGATCGGGTCGGACTGTTTTTTCACGTTGAACGGAACTAAATTCTATGCCCCGGTTTTTACGAAGTCAATAATTAATGAAACCTTGGCGATCGATAATCGTTTGTAATGGCAATGATCAGTAGATCTGATCGGAAAGTCGAGTTGAAAAAGATCGAGGACATCAAATATTAGCTGTTTCACATCGAAGAACATGATGGGTTCCTGACTTGTCGTGATGAAATGCGGTCAGGAAAGATGAACCAGAACAATTGGAACAAGGGGTTGAAAGCGCGCCGGGCGCCTGTGTTATACTCAGGAAGTGAAGCTTGCCAGCGATCAAGCCGCGTGCACCCAGCCATCGCCTAGAAATAATATTAATGAAACGAAGGGAAAGAAAATTTAGCTTAGGGATATTCGTCGCTGTTTTTGCGATAATCGGTTTAGTTTCGGCTTCGGCACAGAGCCGACCATTGCTTCAGGATATCAAAGTCAAGTCCGAATCGGCTCCCGTTCCGTCGGCGACCCCGCTTGTTAAGCGAACTGCCTCGTCGTCATCGACGGTTCCCTCTGCGACCGGCGTAAGATCTTCTTTCTCTTTTCTTCGCGATGTTGCTATACCCGGAACCTCGGGAGTTTTGTTCGAATCGCTTGATGGAAACATTGTCGTTGAGAGTAATTCCGATCTGCCACTCAATCCGGCCTCAAACGTTAAGGTCGCGACGACCTACGCTATATTGAAGACATTTGGACCTGACTATCGGTTCCCGACATCGGTTTGGACCGATGGTGTCTATGACGAAGCGAATCAAAAGTTGATCGGAAACCTCTACATCTCCGGTCGCGATCCTGTGTTTGTCCTTGAACATGGTGTCGCATTGTCACGCGAACTGAACCGGATGGGTATTCGCACGATCGAAGGCGATCTAGTAGTTACGGACAATTTTTCGATGAATTACGGCTCTTCGCCGGTGTCATCATCAAAAACGCTCCTTTCGACGATGAACGCAGCAACGCGTTCATTAGCCGCCTCGCAGGCTTGGTCGAATTATCTGATCCACTCAGGAACGTTGACGGCGAACACGGGAGTTCCGAGCGTAACCTTTACAGGTGCTCCGTATGTTCAGTCGCTTCCGACGAACGCAAAAGGATTGTTTACACACGAATCGGCGCCGATGCGTGAGATCATCAAAGCGATGATGAGCTATTCTAACAATGAACTTTCGCACAGGCTTGGCGACATGGTTGGCGGCGCTTTCGGAGTAGCAAATATCGTTCGGCAGAATACAGGCACGACGCCTCAGGAATTTCATATTCAAACGACGAGCGGTCTTGGAATTAATCGGGTTACAGCCGGTGCGATGATGAAATTACTTCGCGAACTGCGTGAAGAATTGACGCGATTCAAGATGACCTATGCCGATGTAATGCCGGTTGCCGGGCTCGATCCGGGAACGCTTGAGGGCCGGTTCGATACGGATTTTGCACGCGGAAGCGTGATCGGCAAAACTGGTACTTTGGGCCGGACCGATGGCGGCGTTAGTGCTCTGGCAGGCGAGATAAGCACGCGAAACGGCAAGTTCCTGTTTGTAATATTCAACCAACGCGGCAATGTTAGCCGATTTCGCACCTTCCAAAATTATTACGTGTCCCTGGTTCAGGGCCAGCTTGGCGGTGCAGCACCGATCCAGTATTCAGGTTCGTCGCTTGACGCACGCTTGGCTCGTTCGAGAATCACATATCCTGAAACAAGAACCCGTGGAAACTGATAGAAGTTAAATTATTGGTTACGCTGATCGACCCGCTGTGGAAATACAGCGGGTTTCTTATTTTCAAATATTATTCAGTATCTCTGTGTCTTCTGTGGCTAAATCTTTAAGTTTGTTGCAAACTTTGATTTTTGGAAACGCTAAATGAGCGAACACGATAAAATCCCGCCTGAAGCTGAAGAACCGGAAGAACTCGCCGATCCCGTCGAAGCAGACCAAACCGTTGAGGCCGAAAAAACAAAACACCAAAGCGTCGCACGTTCGGCGGGGATCGTTTCGATAGCGGTAATGTTCTCTCGCGTTCTCGGGCTTGTCCGCGAGACGCTTTTTGCAAAATATTTTGGTGCGGGATTTTTGTACGATGCCTTCATTGTCGGTTTCCGTATTCCGAATCTACTCCGCGACCTGTTTGCCGAAGGGGCTCTATCGTCAGCATTCGTCAAGGTTTTCACCGATTATCAACTCAAGAACAGCGAGATGGAAGCATGGCGGCTGGCGAGCCTTGTTTTTAATTGTCTAGCGGTCGTTTTGAGTATTCTTACGGTCGTCGGCATACTTCTTTCGCCGCTCTTCGTAAAGCTCATCACATATAACTATCTCGGATCAGCAAACCACTATTATCCGCCCGAAAAAGCTGCGTTGGCGACAATTCTGATGCAGTTAATGTTTCCGTTTATCCTGCTTGTCGCTCTTGCGGCATTGGCGATGGGCGTACTCAACACGAAGGGACGCTTTGGCGTTCCCGCATCGGCGTCCACAGCTTTCAATATTGCATCGATAATATTTGGACTTGGATTCGCGTTTTGGCTAAGTGGCGGTGCGTGGGAACTTTCTAACGACAAGATCGCGGTTCCAAGCGATGCGGCTCAATGGGCGATAATCGGTATGGCGATCGGAACGCTGGTCGGCGGTGCTGCGCAGCTTTTAATTCAACTTCCTTCGCTGCACAGAGTCGGCTTTCGCTTTTCTCTTGATCTAAATTTTCGCGACGAAGGCGTGCGCCGCGTTATGCGTTTAATGGGCCCGGCCATCATCGGTACCGGAGCCATTCAGGTGAAAGTTTTGGTCGATACCATCGTCGCATCAGGTATTGAGGGTGGTGCGTCGTGGCTCAGTTATTCGTTTCGTTTAATGCAGTTCCCGATCGGCGTTTTTGGTGTTGCGATCGGCACCGCAGCGATACCTACGCTATCGAGACTTGCCTCGGAAGATAACATCGTCAAATTTCGAAGCACGTTGGCGGACGCCGTAAAACTGGTCCTTCTGCTTGCCATTCCGTCCGCCTGCGGTCTCGTCGTTCTCGGGAATCCGATCGTCAGTTTGATCTATCAACGCGGTGAGTTTGACGCGTTTGACACCGACATGACCGCGTGGGCGTTGACAGCATATTCGCTAGGTCTTGCGGCATATGCGGCGATCAAGATCTTGTCGCCGGCCTTTTACGCCCTTGACGACGCGAAAACGCCGATGTATATTTCGCTGGCATCAGTATTGATCCATGTGCCGGCTAGCTTTGGAATGATGCAACTGCTTTCCACCGTCGGCGTCACGCCCGAACGCCCGAACGGCTACGGCCACGCCGGAGTCGCTCTCGCAACTTCCATAGTCGCAACCTTTAATTTCGTCGTACTCGGCTATTTCATGCGGCGAAAGATCGAGCGCCTAAACGGCCGCGATGTTTTCGACTCATTCGTAAAGATCGTAATAGCCTCCGTCATAATGTCGGCGGTCTGCTATTTTAGCTATCGTTATTTGGCTACGTTTTATCTAGACAAGTTCCTTGTCGTCCGTCTGCTTGAAGCTTTCGTGCCGATCGGCCTCGGCGGACTGACGTTCCTGGTTATGGCAAGATTAATGAGGATCAGCGAGATAGAAAAGGTAGGCTCGATTATCAAACGCAAACTCGGAATATGATAAAGCCATTCAAAAATATCGAGCCTAAGATCCACGAAACGGCATTAGTCGCCGACGATGCGATCGTGATCGGCGATGTCGAGATCGGCGAGGACGCGAGCGTTTGGTTCGGCTCGATCATTCGCGGCGACGTAAATTTTATCCGAATCGGAGCAAGGACAAACATTCAGGACGGAAGCGTGATTCACGTCAGCTCAAAGACGCACCCGACAATTCTTGAACATGAAGTCACCGTCGGCCATCGCGTTACGCTTCACGGCTGTTACATCGAAACCGGTTGCCTGATCGGAATCGGAGCGATCGTTATGGACGGCGTTCGCGTCGGGGCAAATTCGCTTGTCGCCGCCGGTTCGCTCTTGACGCCCAGAACGCAGATCCCGCCGGGCTCGATGGTAATGGGTGCGCCGGCGAAAGTTAAACGTCCGCTTACGGAAGAAGAAATCGCAGACCTGCCGCGGTTCTGGCAAAACTACGTTGAGTTAAAGTCACACTACACTTGAACCGCCGAGACGCGGAGACGGAGAGAAAGCTTTTCTTAAAACTCCGCGTCTTTGCGTCTCTGCGGTAGAATCACAATATGAGCAAGACCAACCCAGCCCGCGGAATGCGCGATTTTTTGCCCGCCGATGTCCGCAAGCGTGAATACGTTATCGGGATCATCAAAGAGGTTTACCAGAGTTTCGGCTTTGAACCGCTCGAAACACCGGCGGTCGAAAATCTCGAGACGCTGATGGGCAAATACGGCGAAGAAGGGAATCAGCTCGTTTTCAAAATTCTAAAACGCGGCGAGAAGCTTGATCTTGCGAATGTTTCCAAAGAGTCGGATCTTTCGGATCTCGCGCTTCGCTATGACCTTACGGTTCCGCTCGCCCGTGTCGTGGCTCATCACAAGAACGACTTACCTAAATTCTTCAAACGATATCAGATCCAACCTGTCTGGCGAGCTGACCGTCCGGCAAAGGGACGCTTTCGCGAGTTCTATCAGTGCGATGTTGACGCGGTCGGTTCCGGTTCGATGATCGTCGAAGCCGAATTGATCTCCGCTATAACTGAAATATTGCGTCGGCTCGGGTTCGATGATTTTACGATCCGACTGAATCACCGTGAGGTACTTGCCGATGTTTTAGATACCGCAGGAGTTCCGCCTGAGCTTCACGGCGAGGCTCTTGTCGCGATCGACAAACTCGATAAGATCGGAGCAGAAGGCGTCGCCAAGGAACTTTCAGGTCGCGGCATTTCCGAAGCCGCTTCCGAGATGCTACTGAGCATTTTTGAACAAACGCAGAAGATTATCGGCGATGGCAAAGACGTAAATCGGACGATCGTAAGCAATCTGATCAACATCGTCAGCAACGAGGTCTTAACCGACATCGGCCATATTTTGAAGTACACCGGTGATTGTCCTGTGCAGCTTGATCCGTCGCTGGCTCGCGGTCTTTCTTATTATACCGGAGCGATCATGGAGTTAACCGTGCCCGATCTCGCCGGAAGCTTGGGCGGCGGCGGGCGTTATGACGGTTTGATCGGGATGTTCGGCAAAGAGCAGATCCCGGCTTGCGGATTCTCGCTCGGGCTTGAACGAATATTGGTCGTGATGGACGAGCGGAACATGTTTCCCGCTGAGTTCGCTGCGACCTCAGCGGATGTAATGGTCACGCTTCTCAGCGAAGAAACCGCGGCCGAATCGCTAAAACTAGCCGGAGAACTCCGGGCTCAAGGCCGGCGCGTTCTCATCTATCCCGAACCCGAAAAACTTGGCAAACAAATGAAATACGCCGACCAAATAAAAGTTCCTTATGTCTGCGTACTCGGCGAAACCGAGATCGCCGAGGGCAAGGTCACGCTCAAAAATATGAAATCAGGCGAGCAGGAAACGGTAGATAATACCGTTCTGGCGGAAAGGATCTTGGTTTAGGACCGGTTGCAAGCAATCAAAGACAGGTTTCGAATTTGTAAGCAAAGTATGCGGGGATGGAGCGATCAATTTTGTTCCAGCCCCGCGACTATTTACCTTATCCGAACTCGTCGTATCACCCGCGATCTAGTTCGGCCGTTCCAATAACGGGTCACTCGAATGGTTTCGCGGTAGACGGCTCGTCCCCGGCGTACAATACGTGTCGTCGTATAGGTTCTAGTTCGGCGATTGTTATAGCGACGACGCGGCTGTTCACCACGCCATAGCTGTTCGGTTCCAGTAACCGCAGCGGTCGCCGTATTTGCGTGTGCTGAGGGTACGAATACCGCCATATTTCCGAACATTAGTGTAAGAATTAGTAGCTTTCTCATAAATTTTACTCCGTAGAATTAGCTTGGCCGATTTTATCTTTGCGGCCACTTTGTGTAAGCAAATCAATTTACGAATCTGGTGACACCTACGAATCGAATCGTAAGGTTTGCGTACACCTCGTTGGCGAGCACTTCTGAACGTTGCAAAGACCGTGCCGCCGTCCGCTTCGATGTGATAATCTAGGGTTCGTTTCGTGTCTATGAAGAACGTATCAATACTTGGCTCCACCGGTTCAATTGGCTGCAACACGCTGAAGGTGATCGAGCACCTGGGTGATCTTCGTGTGGTCGCAATGGCAGCCGGTCGGAATATGACCGTCTTTGCAGACCAGATCGCGACCTTTAGACCCGATTTGGTATCGTGTAATGATGAAGAATCTGCTGAAAGACTCCAACGGGAACTTCATTCCCGAAACGCTTCGGTCCCGAAGATAGAATTAAACGAAAAAGGCATGATCGCGGTCGCGACCCACCCGGAAGCTGAGATAGTTGTGTCTGCAACTGTTGGAGCGATTGGGTTTGTGCCGACCCTTCGAGCGATCGAAGACGGTAAGCGAGTTGCACTTGCGAACAAAGAAACGCTTGTTATGGCAGGCGAATTGATGACCGCCGCAGCCGCGAAATCCGGTGCCGAGATTCTGCCGGTCGATAGCGAACATAACGCCATCCATCAATGCCTTCGCGGCGAAATAAGCACCGAGGTAAAGCGGCTGATCTTGACTGCTTCGGGTGGTCCATTTCGAACAAAAACAAAAGCTGAAATTCAAAATGCGACGCGCGAGCAGGCTCTCGATCACCCGAATTGGAAAATGGGTGAAAAGATCACTATTGACTCCGCAACCCTTATGAACAAAGGGCTTGAGGTGATCGAGGCGCGATGGCTTTTTGGCTTCGAAGCAGACCATATCTCGGTGATCGTCCATCCGCAATCGGTCGTTCATTCGATGATTGAAATGATCGACGGTTCGGTTATTGCACAGCTTGGCGTGACTGATATGAAACACCCGATCCAGTACGCGTTAACGTATCCGGATCGCAAGGGGGGATGTCTCGAATCGCTGAATCTGCATAGAATGAAGGAACTTACGTTCGAAGAGCCCGATCTTGATCGCTTCCCGTGCCTTGGCCTAGCTTACGATGCTCTTCGGCAAGGCGGAACAACGCCGGCCGTTCTAAACGCCGCGAACGAAATCGCCGTTCAAGCGTTTCTAGACGGCAAAATTGTTTTGAGCGACATTGCAAAAGTAAATGCTGCGGTCATGGCAGAGCATGAAACTGAAGTAGTTGCTTCGCTCGAAACAGTTCTCGCCGCAGATGCTTGGGCACGCGGACGCGCTATAATGAAACTAAGCAAGATCGCTTCGGCGAAATTGAGGTAAGCAAAATGCAGCCTGTAACAGAGAGAAAAATCGTTCGGCCAGGAATCGCAACTAACGGTCGTGAATCGGCCAATGGAAGTCCGAAACCAGTACGCTGGACAGTAGACGATTATTACAGAATGGGAGATCTGGGGCTTTTCCAAGGAAAAAAGGTCGAACTTATAAGGGGAGAGATCATTGAAATGGCTCCGATGAAATCGCCGCATGCGACGGCTTTACAGCTTGTTTTCGAAGAATTACTCAAAATATTTGTAAAGGGTTTTGCGATAAGAGTGCAGTTGCCACTGGGTTTGAGTCAGGACAACGAGCCGGAACCTGACGTTGCGATAGTCACAGGAACAATAAGAGAATATGCAAAAGCTCATCCAAAGTTCGCAACACTTGTCGTAGAGGTTTCGGAATCGACCCTTCGCTTCGACCAAACCGTAAAAGCCCGGCTTTACGCCGAATATGGGATCGAGGAATATTGGATCGTGAATTTGGTCGAAAAGCGCATCGAGGTAAATAGAAAACCGGCTGGCGACGGAAAAGCCGGTTTTTATTTCGCCGAACAGACCATTTATCGCGATGGCGAGTCCGTTTCACCTCTTGTAAAACCAAAAGCCAAGATCAAAGTAGCCGACATTCTCCCTTAGAAATTGGTTACAACGAAAATAGGATGATTTGGGTCTAATTGCTTCGGAGCCTACTGACAATATAGTTATTTATGCCAGAAATTATTTTAGTTATTCTAGCCGTTGTTTTTGTACTCGGCGTCGCGATCAACATTCACGAATTCGGCCATTTTATTGTGGCGAAGTTGTTTGGGATGCGGGTCGAGGCATATTCGTTCTTTGGTTTGGGGCCGCGGGTTTGGGGTTTTAAGCGCGGACATACCGATTACCGCATTTCGGCGATCCCGTTGGGCGCGTACGTAAAACTTTACGGTGACGAGGCAACGGCGGCGCTCGAGGGCGGCGAGTCTGAGGGCGAAAAAGTTCCCGATTCCGAACTCTATGAACTTCGACCTCGTTGGCAGAAGTTTTTGGTTATGCTCGGCGGTCCGTTCATGAATATTGTACTCGCTCTGGCAATTCCATTTGGCGCAGCGATGATCTACGGAATTCCTTCAATGCCGGCACCGATCGTTGGGCTAGTAACCCCCGGCGGAGCGGCAGATACAGCCGGTATAAAGGTCGGCGACCGAATTGTTGGTTTTGATGGCGCTGAAAACCCTACATGGGGTCAGGTTAGCAACGATGTTCTGGTCTCGCCCGAGAAAGAGATACCGATAGTTGTTGAACGCAGCGGCCAGAAAATGCCGCTTACCCTAAAGCCCACTACCGTCGAACGAGAAGGCAATAAAATAGGTGAAATTGGCATTCGCCCCGAAACGGGAGCAGAGCCGGTCGTGATCGGTGCGGCGATCGCTGACCGTCCGGCGGCTTTAGCCGGACTTCAGGTCGGCGATAAGGTTCTTGTGATCAACGGTAAAACGATCACTAATTCGAACGATGCATTGAATACGGTTCGAGCAAGTAACGAAAATCCGGTCAATGTCGTCATTGAACGAGCTGGCGAACGGAAAGAGATCGTTGTAACGCCGGCGCAGACCGAGGACGGTTCGTATAAGATCGGAGCATCGTTTCAAGGAGCAACCGTTGTTGCCCGCGAGGCGGTCGGGCTTGGCGGGGCTGCATCCTATGCCGTGGGTGTTAACTGGGAAATAATGCGGCTCACCGGCAAAGTATTTGGCCAACTTTTCTCAGGACAACGTTCGGTTCGAGACGCAGGTCTTGCCGGACCGGTCGGAATAGTCGGTGTGATCACGAACGCGGTTAACCAAGCCGGATTCGGTGGCGTAATGTTCGTTCTCGGCATCATCAGCTTGAATCTTGGCATTTTTAATCTGTTGCCGATACCGTTGCTAGATGGAGGTCAGATCATGGTTCTGGGAATTGAAAAGGTAATGTCCTGGTTTGGACGAACTCTTTCAATGGCCATCAAGGAAAAGATCCAATTGGCAGGGCTCGGGATCATCCTCATGCTAATGGCCTTTACGCTGTTTTTGGATATTTCGAAATTCTTTTAGTTTGGAGTTCCGCCTTTAGGCGGCGGCTTCATCATTACGGAGAGCCAGCTAAAGCTGGAACTCCAAACTTTGTATGAAACGAGTTTCACGAGCGGTAATGGTTCGCGATGTGCAGATCGGCGGCGGAGCCCCGGTCGCGGTTCAGTCGATGACCAAAACCGACACGACCGATGTTGACGGCACGGTTCGGCAGATCGAGCAAATGGTCGAAGCGGGCTGTGAGATCGTTCGCATTGCAGTGCCTGATGACGATGCGGCCGCAGCGATGTACAAAATACGAAAGCGGACAAACGTACCGATCGTCGCCGACATCCATTTTCATTACAAACTCGCTTTAAAAGCACTCGACGCGGGCATCGACAAACTCCGAATCAATCCCGGCAACATCGGTTCGATCGACCGCGTTCGCGAGGTCGTTCGGGCGGCCGAAGCACAGAAAGTTCCGATCAGAATTGGCGTCAACGGCGGTTCGCTTGAGAAAGACTTGCTCAAAAAATACGGCTCTGCGACCGCGGAAGCGATGGTAGAATCGGGCTTGCGGCATGTCAGAATTCTCGAAGATCTAGGATTTTCCAATACGATAATTTCGCTTAAGGCTTCGGATGTAAATCGTATGGTTGATGCGTATCGGCTCTTTGCTGCAAAGGTCGATTATCCCCTGCATCTCGGCGTGACCGAAGCCGGTACTCCGTTTGGGGGCACTATTAAATCTGCGATCGGTTTGGGTATTCTTCTTCACGAAGGAATCGGGGATACGATCCGTGTTTCGCTCGCCGCCGAACCGCATGAGGAAGTTCGTGTTGGATGGGAAATTCTAAAATCTCTTGAGCTGAGAAAACGCGGCGTGACCGTCGTTGCCTGTCCTACCTGCGGAAGGCTGGATATCGACAACTTTGTTGAAATAGTGACGGAAGTGGAGCGGCGTTTGGCCCACGTCGAGGAACCGCTGCATCTTTCAATTATGGGTTGCGCCGTCAACGGCCCCGGTGAAGCTCACGATTCGCAACTCGGCATCACCTTCGGCCGAAACGTCGGCATGATTTTCAAAGACGGCGTCCCGATGCGCAAAGTTTCTGGGGAAGACATCGTTGAAGAATTCGTCAAAGAAGTTGAAATACTCCGCAAAGAAGGCTCCGCCGCCAAGTCGCTTGTCGAAAGCCGGCCTCTAGTTCAAATCACTTAGCCTTTGATCTAACGCGGTGGGCGAATGCTTTGCGGATTTGGGTCGATCGCGGATACCAGCATAAACACTTCCTTAGCAAGATCCCGATTCGTTATTGTTTCGGTTATAACATACTGCGACGCCGACCTGATCGCCTGCACTGTTTCGGCTTTAGCTTCTGGCGGTGCCGAGTCGGCGAATTTCCCCAGGTCAGCTAGAACTTGCTGAACTTCTTCACGTACAAGTTTTCGATCGCTCTGAAAAGGTGCTGACGCTTTCCGTACCGCCATTCCTAGGTCAAATAGCCAAACATCGCCTTTGGTGATTTTGGTTTTGATCGAATCACGAACACTGTTTATCGTCTTCCACCGAACGGCCAGTTCAACTCCGTTATCGAGTTCCTGCATCTGTGCCTTTTCGGCCGAAAACTCATTTGTCAGCATTTCAGCGACCGGGCCGAGCGAAATATTATCAAAAATATACGTCGAATAAAGAGCAGTTCCGAATCGATACCAATTGATGCGTGCAACCGCGAGAGTATACATCAGCGAACCGGAGTACTTGACCGCCGCCCCATTCAATATGAGGGGCCTGAATTTCGAAGATGCGGCTGCAGCTTCTGCAAAAGGTGCGACGTCCGCCGGACACGTAAGTGAACATTGGGCGGACGCAACGTTGCCGTTCTCGTCAACAATTACCCTTAATGTTACGGTCACGCCATCATGCTGTTGAAGCACGTCACCAGGCAACAGCGGTTTGGTAAGCAATGTCGCCCGGCCATTTATGTCGGGAACTCCGCGCAATGGAGCCGGAGCCGGGACTGTGTCTTGGCCATGTACTATAAGCGAAGTCAGGCCGAGCATCATCAAAAGGGTAGGGAATCGTCGCATAATCTTAATTCACGGAAAAAGAAGGGTAAACGGATAGGCCGGAATGTTGCGAACGATGCCGAACCCGATCAACAGAAAGAACATCCCCCAGATCACCGGAAGCGATACAGACCATCGCGGAAACGGTTTGCCGCGAAGTGCCACATTAATCATTGCAAAAAAGAATAGGCCGAAAAGTACGACGAAGAGCGGGATCAATGCGTTAAATCCCATCGCGGCCGCGATATCACCATGGAACAAGGCGTGGAATCCGCGAGTCAAACCGCAACCCGAACACGCAAAACCGGTGAATGCAAACATCGGACAGACGGGAAAGAATCCGGCCTTTGTCGGTTCAAAATACCAAACAAATCCCGCCCCAGCCGTCATCGCGGCAACACCCGCCGCCGCAAGGCCGCGTTCGAGCGTTGAAGCATTCAACGACTGAGGTTGTAAAATGATCTCCTGCATTATCTAAAAATACGGCTACTCAGCTTTACGGCTTCACTTTTCAAGCCCACTACTAGCGATCTGTCTGTGACTGCCTGACGGGCCATAACCGCAAACTTCCGTACATCATCGGCAAGTTCAGCGTCTGTGGTCGGAATCGACACAGCAAGTGCCTCAAGTGCAAGAACACTTTCCGCGAACTTTGCATCATCGTCGGCGTTGACAAAAAATATACCCAACGCCTTTCCAATGTCAAAATTCCAGCGAGCTATTCCGACATCGCCGACCCTGGCGAGAAGTAATTCAGAGAATTCTTTGAGTGCCTCCCGCGATCTCGAATCCAAGATTCTTGGGCCATTCGACCCAGAATTACCGATCGCTGTGAACCTACCCGAGGTGCTCACGGGAGGAGGAACAACGGCGGTAGAAGCAGGGACGGCTTCATATGTAAGCGACTCCAACACTTTCCTTTCAGCTTCCCAATCCCGCGGAAGCGAGTTCTTGATGCCATCGGTCGCGAGATCGTCACCAAAAGAACCGGTTGCTTCCGCTAATGCGACTGAAAAACTAATGCGAGCAAGCGACATAGGAAGCACAAAGTTGTATGTGATCACGCCGGAAACCTTTACGGGCCGTCCTTCAAGAAGTGTGGGCGAGAAAAGCGCTCCCCTCGCAGATTCCACCGCAGCGGCACGAAGTAACGGGTGTCCGGAAACCGCGCTTGCCGAGATCACGGCACCGGTTTCGTCTAATAATACCTGAACCGTCACAGGACCTGATGCACCCACGGCACGAGCGGCTGCGGGATATTGGGGTTTTGGAAGCGATTTCGCTTTGCCATTTAGTACGCCGCCCGAAATTTGTTTCCCATACGTCGTTGGAACTGAAGAAGTATTAACCGGGCCACGATAATCTGCCGGCGGCGGTGGAGTTTCGGTCGGTGATTGTGCAATTACCGTCGTTGAGGTAACTAGGCTCAAATAAATTACAAACTTACTCAGTTTCATATTGCTAGCTCCAGATGTAGATACACTCAAACAGCAGTATCTTACTCCTATGTGATGTCTCCTGTCTCGTTTTTAAGCGGCCATTTTCGTGAACAGCGCGTCGGTCGCGATCTTTCGGTTTATGTTGACGGCGAAATTTTGACGCATTTTTTCGATCTCATTGAGCCAAGCTGCCGGCCGATTTCCCGACAAACCGTTTGCAAGGTTGGCGATCTGATCCCTTATATCGAAATTGGCCATTTCGTCCGGATGTCCGCCCGACGCGGCGAACCAAACATCGTGAACTAAGGATTCCAGTATATCCAAATTGCCTTCAAAATCGTCTTTGTTTTTCGCATCGTTCAACTGTTCACCGATCTGGAGCATTTCGGCAATGCCGCGACCACTTGCGGCATTATCAACGACGCTGATCAGGCGTTCACGAGCGCCGCGGAATTTCGCGATGTCGATACCGATCGCTCGTCCGATGCTGCCGTTCGATACGCGTGCTGCGACCTTTGCATCATCATTCGAATAATTGGACTTCTGCAGTAGGAGCGTTTCGATCTCGCCCGAATCGACCGGCGAAAATCGGATCATGTGGGTTCGCGATCTTATCGTCTGAAGAAGGCGATCCGGCCTTGAGCTTATCAGAATAATGTATGACGTAGGAGGCGGTTCTTCGAGCGTTTTAAGCAGGGCGTTGGCGGCCGCATCATTCATCTTGTCGGCATCGTCAACGATGAAAAAACGAGCACGTGCTTCGTAAGGACGAAAGTTTGCTTCCGTCTCAAGTGCCCGGATCGAACCGACACGTAGATTTCGCTTGTATGGAACAACGAGGCCGACATCCGAATGGCTGCCAAAGAAAACGCGGTCGTACTCTTCGCCTTTTTCCGCTTTTGGAATGGCTATCTCGCCGACCCGCATGCACGCAAAACAATTCCCACAAGGTTTGAGAGCGTTTGGCTGGCCACAGACAAACGCTCGAGCAAGTTCGAATGCAAAAAGCCGTTTACCGATGCCTTCGGGGCCCGCAAATAGCAGTGCATTCGGAACCCGTTCGGCTGACAAAAGCCGCTCGAGTTGGCCCTTTACGGTTGCGTTTCCAATAAGGGATTCAAACATCCTCGTCACTCAACAGGCCGTCAACGGTCGCTAAAACTCTTTGGTATGTCTGCTCGATTGAACCTTTAGCATCGATCACCTTGAATCTTTCAGGCTCGCGGTCGGCAATGCCCAGATACGATCTCCGGACACGGTCGTAAAAATCGGATGTCTCGCGGTCCATTCGATTTCGCTTTGCGTTTTCGTCCTTTCGATTGTTCAATCTATCGATCGCCATCTCGACGGGAATATCAAAAAAAAGCGTTAGGTCGGGCTTTAGTCCGCGTGTCGCTAGCTCGATTATCCGTGTCACGACCCCTTCGTCGAATCCGCGGCCGGCACCTTGATAGGCAAACGTTGCGTCGGCATATCGATCGGAGAGTACGATCCGACCCTCGTTAATTGCAGGATTGATCAACAGATCCACGTGTTGTGCACGATCGGCGGCGAAGAGCAGAAGTTCGGCCATCGGAGCGACCGTTTCTTCAGTTTCGAGAAAAGCTTCGCGAAGCCTTCGTCCAAGCGGAGTTCCGCCTGGTTCACGAGTTGAAATGATGTCTAAGCCGCGTGAACGCAGTTCACCGGCCAGCATTCGATGTTGAGTCGATTTGCCGCTACCATCGATGCCTTCAAATGTGATCAGTTTTCCGTGCAACGCGGCTAATGGGTTTCCGGGCTCTTTCGCTCTTGAGAGATGGTCGAAATAGCGTGTTTAAATATTAAAAAATCCTGACCGCCTACGTCCAAAAGAACTGAAAATTTATCAAAGCTTTTTATCCGGCCCGCGAGGGTCGAACCTTGCAAAAGATGAACAACGACGTGAATCCGCTCCCGTCGCGCCGAATTCAAAAAGGCATCCTGAATGTTCTGGGCCGCTTGTTTTTCCATAGCATTTTCCCGTTATTGTGCCTACATTAAAGGTCAAGAAAAAAAGTATAACAGATTTTTTTTAATACACTAAATTGTTGACTTTTTGGCGATCACGTTCATTACATTAGGCTCAAACGCACTTTGCCGATCGGTTTCCGCTTCAAGTTAACGTCATGACGTTCCCGCCTCTGCGATCGATCGTGAACCGCATTTCCGGCGATGGATCAGCCAAAACCATTACTCTGATATAAGATTACGAGTAAAAAGCTTTCATTCGGGTTAGTTCTGTCATAAACTTGGACTACTCAGAATAAGCATGTTCAGTTATCGTAAATTTCTTTGTCTCTTAGCGGCGGTCATCTTTATTGGACACGGTCCTTTTACCGCGGATGCCCAGATTATCGTAGATCGAACAATGGCAGTGGTTGCTGACGGAGTTAGAACCGAGCTAATAACACTATCTGACCTGAAATGGCAATTGGCGCTTCAACCGCGAAAAGCCATTGATCCGCCCTCGCAAGCCGATCTTGACGAATCGTTAAGAGTCGTGATCGATCAACGTATCTTCGCACTGGAAGCTGAGCGGTTGCCGCGAAATGCTCCGACGGCTGCGGAGATCCAGGACGAAGTAGCGAAGATCCTCGCTTTTTTCCCATCTACCGCTGAATTTGAGCGCCGACTTCGCCTTGTCGGCTTTTCATCCGTAAATGATGAGAACTTCGAACGTTTGATCTCAAAGCGTTTAGCGATCGAGAAATATATCGAATTTCGGTTTCGTTCCTTTATTGTGGTCACCCGTGATGAGGAAGAGCTTTATTATAACACTATCTATGCACCTGAATTCCGCCGCAATAATCCCGGCAGGGTTGTGCCGGACCTGGAAGCAAGCCGGGCACCGATCAGTCAGAGAATAGTTGAAGAAAAGGTTTCAACTAACATCGAATCTTTTCTCGATCAGGCGAGACTTAGGATAGATGTAACGATCTTTAACGGGAATTAACACCCCACAGTTTTCAGACGAATAATGGCACGACATCCACTCTTGATCGTATGTTTGGCCTTGGCGGTCATCGTCATCGCCGGTGTTTTGTTTGAAGGCACGGTCGAGAGCGAATCCCAATCGCAACAGATCAGTTTGCCGGTCTGGAGCCGAGCAGACAAATTCGTTACAACAGAACCGATCAGCAACAGCATCGCCACACGTGTTCCAAGACTTCCGGATTCGACCACTAAAATTCTCGAACTTTCTGAGCCTCAAGCCGGTTCTTTAGTCGGCACTTTAAAAACCGTCCAAAAAACAGATCCTCCGATCGATCTGGCCGCGTTCGGGGTCAGATCGATGCCCGAGCCATCCGCAAATTTCGATGGTCTTATTAATCTTGATAATGTGCCCGTTTATAATCTGCTGATAATTCCGGCGGATATGAACGGCGACGTGGGGCCTAACCATTACGTCCAGGCCGCAAACGCATTGTTGCGTGTTTTCGATAAGAACGGCGTTCCGCTCACGCCTCCATTTCGGATAAGCACGCTGTTTCAATCGCTTGGAACTGTGTGTTCGACTCGAAACGACGGCCTGCCGATCGTGCTCTATGATCCGCTGGCAGATCGATGGGTAATAAGCCAGGTTTGCAGCGCATTTCCTCCGTTTCGACAAATGGTGGCGGTTTCGGCTTCAGGCGATCCCACAGGTTCGTACCACGTGTATGAATTTGTAATGCCGAACGTAAAGATCAATGATTTTCCAAAGTTTGGTGTTTGGACCGATGCTTACTATATGTCCACCGATGAGTTTCTGGGTTCGACTTACACAGGAAGCGGAATGTTCGCTTTTGATCGCGAGAAGATGTTGAATGGCGATCCGACGGCATCATATATCTATTTCAATATGTCCGAAACCTCGTCCATTCGAAGACGAGGGATGCTTCCCTCAGATCTTGATGGTCTTCGTACGCCAGCAGAAGGTTCACCCAATATTTTTGCCTCATACACTGCCACGGAGTATGGCGAGGCGAATGATGCGATCTCTTTGTTCGATTTTAAACCAGACTTTGCAAACCCGGCCGCTTCAACGTTTACCGAACGACCCGAGAGCCCGATAAGCGTTCCGCCGTTTGATCCGACGAGCCCCGATGGTCGGGCCGACATCGCACAACCGGCGCCCGGCGAGCGTTTGGATTCACAGAGCGACCGGCTTTCGTACCGATTAGCATATCGGAATCACGGCACGCATGAATCGCTTGTGGTTGGGCAAACGGTACGAACGACTTCGCCGGAGAGTACCTACCGAGCCGGCGTGCGCGTCTATGAATTGCGCCGAACAGACGATGTGTTTGACGTTCATTTTGCTTCGACGCTCGGCGATACGGATTCATCACGGTGGATCGGCTCTGCGGCTCAAGATCACCGGTCGAATCTTGCGGTCGGCTACAATTTCGTGTCGGACACTAAACGTGTATCGATACGATATTCCGGCCGTCTTTCAACCGACCCGCAAAATGAGTTTCGGGCAGAAGGCACATTGATAGAGGGAACGGGCGTGCAAAAAGCGTTCGGTTGGCGTTGGGGGGATTACAGCGGAATGAGCGTCGACCCGATCGACGACTGCACGTTTTGGATGACCAATGGTTATTACACTCTTGAGAGTGAAGAGATAAGTGATTTTACATGGCTTACGCGAATCGGACGATTTAAGTTTGCAGAATGCGAACCGGCAACGATCGGACAGATATCCGGATCGGTCGCAGATGCGACGAACGGCACCGCTATAGGAACTGCGACGATCGCGGCGGCGGCATATTCCCGGCGCGCGGATCAGACAGGGAATTACGGACCGCTCAACGTATTGCCCGGCACTTATCAGCTTTTGGTTTCTGCTCCCGGATACAGTTCGCAAACAAGGACGTTATCGATCTCGGGCGGACCTGCTATAGAAAATTTCCTTCTCGAACCTGTTCCGGTCGCCGTTGAAAGCGGAACTGCGATAGTCGGCGAAAGCTGTTCGGTCAACAATGCGCCGGAACCGGGCGAGTTGATCACGCTTAACGTAAGCCTTTCGAACGAAGGCCGGCGAGATGCGACCAACGTCGTGACAGACATCTTGCCAAATGCCGCCTTGACGGATATTGGGCCGCCGCAAACCTACGGGCCGATCCCTATCGGTGGTTCACCGGTAACCCGACCTTTTACTTTCCGGATCTCTTTGGACGTTGATTGCGGCTCGGTCGTAAATCTGGTTCTTCGGGTTCGCGATGGGCTTGAAGAACTTGAACAGATCACGATCCCGCTTCGGACGGGTTCGCCGGTGACCGCTTTCTCTGCGAATTTCGACGAAGTTGCTGCACCGGCATTACCGGCGGGATGGACAACATCAACTACAACGAATCATCAACTTTGGCGAACGTCTTCAACCCGGCGGCAATCAGAGCCAAATGCACTTTTTTCGCCGGCACCTATCCAGGCAGGCGTAAATGAAGTCGTCTCGCCGGTCTTTCAGATCACTTCGCCAGATGCCCAAGTTTCGTTTCGGCATTGGTACGAACTGGAGACCACGTTCCTCAGAAATCGGCTATACGATGGTTCTGTCCTGGAATTGAAGATCGGCGACGGAGAATGGTCGGATATTTTGACGGCCGGCGGCAGCTTCATTCGCGGCGGTTACGACGGAACGATCGATTCATGCTGCAGCAATCCGCTTGCGGGAAGACAGGGCTGGTCGGGCCGAAGCGGTGTAAACCAGGTGTCGGAATTCATCGATACGAAGGCGAATTTACCGGCCACGGCGGCGGGCAATTCCGTTAGGCTTCGATGGCGCGTCGGGACAGATATCGGGGCGTTCAGGGAAGGGCAATATATTGATGATCTGATAATTACGGACGGCTATGCGTGTTCCTGCAAAGCGAGTCAGCCCCGAACGGCACCATTTGATTTTGACGGCGACGGTAAGACCGATCTTTCGCTTTATAACTTGAACGATCAGCCGGATCTACCGGATACGCGAATCCTTAACAGCTCGAATGCACAGGTCTCGTCGTTCTCATTCGGCAGCGCGAACGACGTGCCGGTTTACGCTGATTATGACGGCGACGGCAAGACCGATCTTGCAGTTTTCCGGCCATCGGACGGCGTTTGGTTCATTCTGAGAAGTTCGAGCGGCAGCATCGACTATGTGAATTTTGGTATTTCGACGGATGTTCCGGTCCCGGCGGATTTCGATGGCGACGGGAGGGCCGATATCGGAGTTTTCCGCGCGAGCGAAGGCGTATGGTATTTGCTCCAGAGCACGGCCGGGTTTAGAGCCATTCAGTTTGGTTCGCCGGGCGACCTTCCGGTTCCGGCGGATTTCGATGGCGACGGTTCGGCGGATATCGCTGTGTTCCGGCCGAGCAACGGTGTTTGGTATTCGTTTGGATCCGGCTCGGGCATTAGCATCGTTCAATTTGGCTCCGTCGGCGATCGGCCGGTTCCCGGTGATTTCGATGGCGACGGCAGGGCGGATCGCGTCGTTTATCGGCCCTCGCAAGGTATCTGGTACTTGCTTCGGTCAAAAGATGGCTTAGCCCTCGAATTCTTTGGACTCGCCGAGGATCAGCCGCTTCAAGCAGACTTTGATGGCGATGGCCGGCTTGATATCGCGTTGTATCGACCGTCGGACCAGGTTTGGTACCACTTGCGAAGCAGCGACGGCGGGTTTCGGGCCGATCAATTCGGGAATTCATTTGAACGACCGATTCCCGGCATCTTTGTTCGATCGGTGTTGCCTTGACGCGAACTCGGTCAAGACCTTATCATTTGAAGTTCCCGTTCCCCATGGGATTGAAATGCCGGAGTGGCGAAATTGGTATACGCACCAGACTCAAAATCTGGCGGGCTTACGCTCATGTCGGTTCGATTCCGACCTCCGGCACCAAAATAATTAAAAAGTAAAAATTAAAAATTAGGAATCAGGAAACTACCACTAACCACTAACCACTAACCACTAACCAAGAATGGGAGACAGCCGGTCTTTTGGGGGACCAACTATCTCCCGGCCGGCTCGAACCGTCTCCCACACCGTTTCGAGCCAACACGTTACTATACCAAAACTTGCGGAAAACATTCCCGCCTGGGAAAAAAGACCTTACGGCGCGACGGTTATCGGGTAATCGGGTGAATAGATGCCGTATTGTTCATTTTTTCGAAAGAAAACGGCGCGAATGTGGCCGGATTGGGCCTCGCCGGGCGTGTTTGGGGTAATGATCACCTCGGCGGGCAGATTCGTCAGGAACGTGAGCAGAACCCAATTGTCGGAGCCTTTCGCTTTCCATTCGATCCGCAGCTGCGGATTTTTCTGCATACTTCCGGTGATGTCCACCTTGTAGTTGTCTTTGGTCGCAAATTTCAGAGCCGGTACAACATCCGCTTCGATAGCGTCTTCGACCAGCGGTCCGATCAATCCGAGATCTTCGCCAATCTCCTCGGTAAAGCCGGGATTTGCCAAGATCTGTTCACGAAGCTCGAAAAACTGCGTGACAACGCCCAAAGTTCCCGGATTTGGCGTTCCGAGCGGCAGAACAGTTGGCGGTGGAACCGCACCGCCCGTTGGCTGACCGCGAAAAACGTTATTTCGCCAAGTCGTGACCGCTTCCGCCGACATTTCGACCTGATCGGCGAAGTCGTAAGCGTGTATATACGCATCGCAAAGAAGCTGAGCCAGATCGGTCTGAGCCGGCGACCAATTCAACTGTGCCTCGTACAACCCGATCTTTGCTTTGAAATTCGCGATCTTCGCACGTTGTTCGGCTAATACGCCGGGCCACCAATTACCTCTTTTCATTCTTTAATTGCTCCTGTTTTCTGAGAGTTTTGAACAGGATTCCGCGCTTTGCCGAGAAAATTGGCTCTACGAACTTCGCTGATCCTGTGAAATGACTTACGATTCGCCGCAATTATAAATACTTTTCATCCCAAATTTCAAGACCTTTTCTCAAAATAATCACTTTTCGGCTCAAAATAATCACTTTTCGGTGCAAAAAAATGATTCTCTCGTACCAAAAAGTCATTTTCGGATATAAAAAATGATTCTCTGACGCCAAAAAATGATTCTCGCGTACCAAAAAATGATTCTCTGACACCAAAAAATGATTCTCGCGTACCAAAAAGTCATTTTTTGATATAAAAAATCATTCTCTGACGCCAAAAAATCATTCTCGCGTACCAAAAAATGATTCTCTGACACCAAAAAATGATTCTCGCGCTCTCAAAGATCATTTTCAGGCAATAAAAATGGGCAGGAATTGCTTCCCGCCCAAAAGTGTGGACACAATGCCCGAATGGGCAAATATTTACGCTAGGAAAAACTATTCAATCGGCGTTCCGCCCGTTAGCACTCCAGCGTCGCACGCTGCTGCCGCGCCAGCAGCTGGAAATGACACGATAACGCCTGATCCCTGTCCGCCAAACGATCGTGTTCCTGTTGTACCTTGCGTTGACGCTTCGGCAGCTGAACAATAAAGTTCGTCGTCGGTACCGCCGCGGCTCATAGTAAAGGCATAGCCGCTCTTGGTTCCTCCTGAAAGGTTTCCGTCAATCAAATCTCCGAGGTTTACTAGGGTATCTGCATACTCAGTATTATTTCCAATTGTTGCCTGATACGTTGCTTGGGCACTGTGAATAGATCGAAGCGATGAGATCGCCGATGCTTCGTTAGCTGCACGACGCGATGCGAGCAGGTTCGGGATAGCGATGGCGGCGATGATCGCGATAATGATCACGACGACGAGAAGTTCTACAAGCGAGAATCCTTTTTGGTTTTTCATTTTATTTCCTTTTCTTCAAATCTAAATTTAATAGGGTGAACAGTCGAATCCTTCGGGACCGAGAATTATCCAAAAATTAATTCGATTACGGAACCGTTCGCACGAACTGTGCCAGATCAGTGAAAAAGCTAAGTTGTTGATTCTATTAAAAGGCCGGGTGAGACAAAACGCATGAAGGTGAGACTCTTCGCACACGAAAGCAAGACTTTCCGCATATTCGTGCGAATTGTCTCACAATTAAAAAGATAGGTTTATATCGTGCTTTCTGATCAGCCGGCCGAGAGCATCGACCGAGATCTGCAGGCCTTCCGCCGCCGCCGCACGATCGCCTCGGGTCGCCATCATCGCGTCGGTAACGATGTGGCGTTCGACGCGGTTCAAAACGCCCGTCGGCCCGCCTTCGCCTACGTTTAACGAAAGCGTCTCGCCGCAGATCGGACATTTCATCGGCTCCATTTCCATCATGCCGAGACTATACGATGTTTCGCTCCGTACCGCAAAAAAAGGACCCGGCAAAAGCCAGATCCTTTATTTGCTGAAAACGATAATGAACTATTTTCGGTAATCGGAAACTTCGCCGGTTACCCCGTTGTAGGTGCGGATCTGATTTCGGTTACGCGTGATCGTCGAATTGATGCCGTCGAGAGTGATCGTTCCGTTGTAATACGAACCGAACGACGTTCTACCCTGATTGAAGAGCGTGATGCGGCCGTCGGATTCGATCGTCATTCTACGCGCCGGGCCTTCGACCCAATACCACGTACCGACTGCCCAGCTCGGCGGTCTGCTGATGTTTCCGCCCGAGCCGCCGCCGCCCGAATTGCGTGAATAGATGCTCACCTCTCCGGTGACAGAATTCACCGTCTGAATATTGTTGCCCGACCGCGTGACCGACGAATTTATCCCGTCAACAAAAATATTGCCGCGGTTGTAAGTTCCATTCGATGTACGGCCTTGGTTATAAAGAGTTACTCTGCCGTTTGAAGCAATGTTCAA
>JBGTKQ010000031.1:0-14761 GCA_041744555.1 Pyrinomonadaceae bacterium | reverse complement strand
GCCGTACCATTTAGACTTACCGCTGAGATAGTTGCATTCTGCGTAATACGCAGGGTCAACGACGCGGCTGGCCGAGCCGAAACGTTGCGTAGGTCGAGCTTCGCTTTTGCAGTTAGTTCACGCCCGGCCTCTGCCGCTGGCAATGTCGCGGCAATGTCGTACTTTAAGACCTGCCATGTGGCAGCAAGCCGAGTGTCCGTCTGGCCGAAAATGGCAAAGGAAAAGGTACAAATGAAAAAAGCAAAAGCTGTCACTCGGACAAATCTCATGTTATTGATTTGATGCGTCAAAAGTTCAATTTTCATTTACTAGTTCGTGAATCGCCTTTAGCTTTCCTAAAAGTGGTTCAAGCCGAGCTAGCGGCAGTTGATTAGGCCCATCACTTGGAGCCTTTGATGGATCGTCATGGACTTCCATAAATACGGCATCAACGCCACAGGCCACGCCAGCTCTCGCAAAATGTTCGATGTATTGCCCTTGTCCGTCCGTTGCTTTCCC
Organism: Pyrinomonadaceae bacterium; assembly: GCA_041744555.1. Lineage (GTDB taxonomy): Bacteria > Acidobacteriota > Blastocatellia > Pyrinomonadales > Pyrinomonadaceae > OLB17. Next base: position 14,263 of record JBGTKQ010000031.1, on the reverse strand, counting down.
TAATCCGCCGGGAAGCTGTAGTGAATGTGTCACGTCAAAAACGACCGGCACACCAAACGACCGCATTATCGGGAACGAACGCAGATCAACGACCAAATTGTTGTATCCAAAGCTCGCACCGCGCTCAGTTAGGAGAACTTTGTCGCAACCCGCGGCCTGCAACTTTTCGACAATGTTCTTTGCATCCCAAGGAGCAAGAAATTGACCTTTTTTGACGTTTACCGCTTTGCCCGATTTCGCTGCTTCGATCAACAGATCTGTCTGCCGGCAAAGGAAGGCGGGAATTTGTAGAATATCCGCAACTTCAGCCGCCTTCTCTACCTGCCACGGTTCGTGGACATCAGTGATCACCGGAACGCCGATATGGGCTTTCACTTGTCGCAACACATCTAGTCCAAACTCCATTCCGCAGCCGCGAAAACTTTCTATCGAGCTCCTGTTCGCTTTGTCGAACGAAGATTTATAAACAAACCCAACGCCGACCGACGTGCAAATATCATTGATCGCCTTGGCCATGAACATTGCGTGGTCAATAGATTCCACCACGCATGGACCAAGTATGAACGACAATCCGCCGCCGCCAAATTTCACATTTCCGATATCAAATGAGCTTCCCGACATAAGAAAAGAGAATAACAGAGCATTGCTGAAATTCCCGAATCAGGCGAAGGATCAAACCGCGGCTCGATCCGCTCCGAACCGTGCAAGACAGTGCGTCGAAGCGGTCAAATCCTATACTCTGCCGAAATCGTCGTCCAATCGTTCGATATCGTCCTCGCCAAAATAATCACCGGTTTGAGTCTCAATGAAGACCAATAGTTCGGAGAGGTCGGGATTTTCAACGCGGTGTGACGTTCCGACCGGAATGTCTATCGCTTGACCTGCGGTTACTAGAAATTCGCCACCATTTAGTGTTACTTTAGCTGTGCCGCGGACTACGAACCAGTGTTCGCCGCGGTGGCTATGGCGTTGATAGCTAAGCCGTTTCCCGGGAAGCACATCGATCCGTTTTACCTTAAAATCTTTTCCGCCGTCGAGGATCGTAAAACTTCCCCACGGTCGCTCCTCATATCGCGGTTCTTCGATGAATTCGTTGGCTTCGCTCATATTCTCTCTTTGGTTAATATTTGATGCACAGTTTAGTTGAAAAATCGCCCACCAACAATTCGCCAACCCAGCGTGTGCAAACGTTGATCATCGGGCGGCTGATCGTTATTTTTTTATTGATGATCACCGGCTGGGTTTGGTACAGCCGCTCGCTCGATCTGTCGATCTCAGATATTCCGCAGGGACCGTTTCTGGTTTTTGTGATCTCGGTCGGTATGACCGCTGTTTATTTTCTGTTTTTGAGACTTAGCCGGAATCTAAATTGGCAGGTAAGGACGCAGTTCTTAGTCGATATTTTTCTGGTTACTTGGTTGATTTGGCAAACCGGCGATTTTACGTCGCCGTACATAACACTCTATATAGTGGTTATCGGAGTTTCGAGCATTTTCCTCGGCCCACGGCAAACTCTGATGATGGCTTTTGTTTCGATCGGTCTCTTTGCGTTGATGGCCTTACTCATCGGTTCGGGCATAGTTGACGGAACCGGCGAAACGACCTTCGTGCCGCGAATGATCCAGATCACGAGCTTTCATATCGTGGCATTTCTCGTGGTAGGCTTGCTCGCTGCTCGGCTGTCGGAACGCCGCTCTTCGGGCGAAAAACTCGTAGAAGCAACAAAAAGCCTTGAGAACCTGCGGGCACTGCATGAACGAATTGTCGAGTCTATTCGGTCGGGACTGATAACTACCGACCTCGATGGACACATTTTTACGTTTAACGCGGCAGCGGCAGAGATAACCGGATTTAAGGCCGACGAGGTTCGGGGGCGGTCTATCCGTGAATTGATCGGGAATGTTGATGAAGCTATACGGCTTTCATCAACTTCAGCCGAAGGTGGCGAGCTATCGCCGCGTTTCGAATCTGACATCGTGACGCCCGAAGGCTTCGCCGTTAGGATCGGTTACGGTGTTTCACCCCTTTTTTCCGAAACTCACGAAACCTCGGGACTGATCGTGACATTCCAGGACCTGACGGAGATCCGTTCGATGGAAGAAAGCGTTAGACGAAAGGACCGTCTTGCGGCGGTTGGTCGTGTTGGTGCAGGCCTTGCTCATGAAATTCGGAATCCGCTTGGAGCGATGCGTGGAGCGATCCAAGTATTGGAGTCCAACACGCCAAAAGAATCGATCCAAGCCGACCTGATGGGCATTATCCTTCGTGAATCCGATCGGCTCAACAGTATAATTACCAACTTTCTGAGTTACGCGAGGCCAAAATCTGGAAATTTCTCTGAGGTAAATGTTTGCGAGGCGGTTCGAGATACGATGACCTTGCTAAGACACAGTCCCGAGGTTACATCGGATCACATTTTGCAGGAACAATTGCCTGATCTGAACGTTCTTGCATCTGCCGATGCATCGCAGCTAAAACAGGTTATCTGGAACTTGGCTCGGAATTCAATAAGTGCGATGCCGGACGGTGGTTCGCTTATGGTGCAGGTAATGCCGATCCCAAACGATCGCGTTCGTCTTACGTTTGAAGATACCGGTGTCGGAATGTCGCCCGAACAAGTGGAGCAGTTGTTCGAACCGTTTTCAAATTCAACATCCGGCGGAACCGGGCTTGGGCTTTCGATCGTTTATCAGATCGTCCGCGACCACAACGGTTCGATCAACGTGAGAAGTACCGAAGGCCAAGGCACTACAATTACCGTTGAGCTTCCGCGAGAAGCGACCTTACCGGCAGTTAGAAGCAGTTCATCAGACGGAGAAGACAGCGAATCTGAATCGCCACTAGCCGATTTTTTGAAAGTCAAGGAAAATGATCGGGAACTTTCTTCTTGATTAGAACGGCTTTAATTTGTGAGAATGGTGTGTTGGGAAAAGCGTTTTTCTCGGCATCCGTCTAGTTTATAAGCCGACCCCAAAACCAATGTCAAACATACTTATCGTTGACGACGAACAAAGTTATCGACAGCTTTTAAGCCTAGTATTCGAAGGCGACGGGCATATCATCCGCACCGCAGCAAATGGCCGTGAAGCCATCGAGCTCATCCGCAAGGAACCCGCCGACGTTATAATCTCGGACGTGAAAATGCCTGATATGGATGGCATCGACCTGCTTCGAGCGGTTCGTGAAACCCTTCCCGATCTCGGCGTTATACTAATGACGGCCTACGCATCGGTCGAAACAGCCCGCGAAGCGTTTAAGCTAGGCGCCGACGACTTTATTACGAAACCGTTCGACGTTGAAGAACTCAAACTCATTGTTAAGAAGACGCTTGAGAAACAAGCTTTGATAGTCGAAAACCGTGCTTTCAAGCGGGCCCAGCGCGAACGCGGCAGCGTTAAGAACATCATTGGAACGTCCGGAAAGATGCAGGCGATCTTTCAGATGATCGAAACTGTTGCAGAAGTGCAATCAACAGTACTGATCACGGGAGAAAGCGGAACCGGAAAAGAACTGGTTGCACGAGCGATCCACGATCTAAGCCCACGCGCCGAGCGGCCGTTTATTTCGATAAACTGCGGAGCGTTCACCGAAACTCTTCTCGAATCGGAGCTTTTCGGTTACATGAAGGGTTCTTTCACAGGCGCGAACACGAACCGAAAGGGCTTATTTGAAGCTGCAAACACGGGCACGATCTTTTTGGACGAGATCGGCGAAATGTCTCCGGCTATGCAGGTGAAACTGCTTCGAGTATTGCAGGAACGCAAAATCCGTCCGGTTGGAGCTCATGATGAGCAGTCCATTGATGCACGTGTGATCGCGGCGACTAACCGAGACCTCAAACAAATGTCGCTCGATGGCCAGTTTCGCGAGGATCTTTTCTATCGAATATCTGTAATTCCAATTATCTTGCCTCCTCTTAGAGAACGGAGCGAGGACATCCCCGACCTGGTAGATCATTTTATACGGAAGTTTTGTGATCAGACCGGGCGGCAATTGACTATCTCGCCGAAATCGATGCAGTTGCTGGAAACTTATATGTGGGGCGGAAACGTTCGTGAACTAGAACACACGATCGAGCGAGCGGTCGCTCTCGAACGTGGGCTTGAGATACAGCCGGAACGATTTCCCGAACATATTACGAATTATAATCCCGATCGCATCAGCTCAGAATTCGATCTACCTGACGATGGCATCAATCTTTCAGCACATTTAGAGAATCTCGAAAAAACATACGTAGTCGAAGCTTTGCGAAAAACCGCCGGAAATCAAACAAAAGCCGCCGACCTACTTCAGATGCAGGTAAGATCGCTCCGCCACCTGCTCGATAAACACAGCATCCGAAGTCTCTCTGCTCAAATGCGTTCCGGGGAATGAGGAGTCCGGAGTCTTAAGTCGTTAGTCTTAAGAAGGAATTAAAGACGTGGAACACCAGTCCACTCCGACTCAAGATCGTAGCTTCTGACCCAGAGCGTAGAGCATTCTGCAAATTTCGCTCATTAAATCGTACAGAGCGTCAAATTTTTCTTGTGCGATGTATCCTAGGTCCAGAGCAACGTAGAGATAGGACTGAACTTAGGTAGCGGAACCGTGAGCGATGTTGATAAAGTTTGCAAATTCTTTGTCGGAATGTCTGCCAAATCCTTCCGCGATTTTAGCCATTATAGAAATGGCGGCACGGCGAATTTGGCTTCGCAGATCGTAATCCATTGAAAAATCACCTTTTACGGTTTCCTGATAAATCAGCCGAGTCGAATGCCTTGCCTTTTGCCAGGCTAAAATATCTTCAAATTTTCTAACGCCAGCCATGTAATTCTCCTTGAAAAATCTCTACTGATTAGTCTTACGTTTTAAGCAAGACCCACAAACAAGCAAGTCTCAACCAAGTCGCAGACTCGTGCCCTTATTCCGCCTCAAGACTTACGAATAACGACTTAAGACTAACAAGTGCCTCTGACAAAAATTGTCATCACGCAATTACCAAAAACTGTAAAAATCGCAAATAAAAATCACGCAGATTGACCGCATCAAACATATACATTACGCGATAAACCTTTTCCTGTTTACGACTTACGACTAGAGACATACGACTCAAACCCTCTGGCACGTGCCTTGTACTAGGAAGGGTGCCTGGGAAAGGTAGATTCAGACTTTGACCATAAACTTTAGGAGATTGTGAACTAGACATGAAAAATCAGAAAGGTTTCTCACTTATTGAACTTTTGATCGTTGTTGTGATCATCGGCATCATCGCCGCGATCGCTATCCCTAACCTGCTTGCAGCCCGCCGTTCGGCAAATGAAGGCTCGGCAGTTTCCTCGCTCCGCACCACGCACGGTGCACAGGCTACCTATCAGGCAACTTCTGGTAATGGCCAGTATGCCGGAGACGATGCTGTCGCAGGCACAACCGGCTTCGTCCAGTTGCAGTCCGCAGGATTGATCGATAACCAGCTTGGAAGCGTTACCGCACAAAAGAGTGGTTTCAACTTCACCATGCTTCGACATGCATCTGCAACGGGAGCAACACCGAATCCGGCAACGTTTGCTATACGTTCAGTACCTAGCTCGCCATCGGGTTTGACCGCAACAGGAACGCGTGCATTCGGTATCTCTACCGACGGCGTCCTTGCTACTGAAGTTCTGCCTTCAACGGGTATAACGACGATGGCCCTCGGTGGATCGGCTGCCAACGGAGCTACTTTTGGCTCGGGCGCAACGATCGTAGCTATGGGCAACTAACTCGCATATTTCTTGCGATCTAACTTAGCAAAAGGGGAGTGATTAAGTTCGCTCCCTTTTTTTTGTTTTGATACGCGAATTACATTGCTCGATCTAACTTCACGGCGTACAATAGTTTAGGACGCTCGTCCGATCTCTTTTTAAACAATCATTTCAACTCACAATGAACATCGAGATCTTACGATTTGATTTCAGATCACCAGCAATATGGTTTTGCATCGGTTGGTGCATTGTCATGCTTTCGCTGGCGATCGGCTTTGGCCAGCCGTGGGTGACATTTATTCATATGTGGAAGGTGGAGTTATTCGCCTCCATCTTCTTGTTTGTCGCTCTCGGTTTCGTGATCTGGCGTGATCGCCATAACCCATTGGAACTCGGCGCTTCCCCGCTTGAAATACGATATCTCATCATCCCGATGCTCGCATTTATTGCTTGGAGTGCCCTTTCGATGCTGTGGGCGACTTCGCTGATGTCAGCGTTTCACCATACGTTGATCTGGGTCGAATACTTGGTCTTTTATTTGTTAGTTCGACAGCTTTTAGATTGTGGCCGGAATTATTCAAGGCTCGTTAAGACAGTTACAGCCACACTTTGCTTTACATCGATCGTTGCCGTCATCGCGTATTCATCTTTTCTAATCTTTGGCGGCGGGTCGAACGTCGGAATAACCTATTCAAAATACGGCGAGCAGATCGTTACACTTTTTCCTTTACTTATCGTCGGCGTTCTGGGGCAAAAAGACCGCAAATTTGGGATCGGCACAGCGGCACTTGCTCTGCTGTGGCTGCTGATCTACAGCTCTCAGAGCCGCACCAGCATGATACTTTTCGCGGCAGTCGTCATAGCGATGTCGGCGTTGGTTTTTTTGCTAAAGCGGTTTCGTCCGCAGCGGCCCAAGATGGCGATCATCGTGCTCGCGTTCATAGTCGCACCGATCCCGCTGCAATTGGTTTCGGCGTTTTCCGCTCACGAGGGAGCGGCGATCTTCGGGCGGTTCCGTGATCAAAAAGGCCTGTCGAGCAGCAACGATTTCCGGAAGTTGATGATCCACATCTCGACCGGAATGATCTCCGCAAATCCTGTGATTGGAATCGGCGCCGATAATTTTGGTTTCGAAGCGAATAAATACAGGGTCGAGTTCGCAGCCGTAGAGCCCGACAACCCCGTTTTGGCCGAGGCCGAAGTGTACATTCCCGAACGGGCACACAACGAGTATCTACAGATCTTTGCCGAACTCGGCATTATCGGAATTGCGATCTTCGCTTGGTTCCTGTTCGGAATTGCAGTGATGGGTTTCAGATTGCTGAAAGACTTTCGTGCGGCCTCACCGTACTCGATTGTTGCCATGATTGGAATCGGGGCTTTTCTTGTCAGCTCGCTTGTTACGTCGTATTCGTTTCGGCTGATCCAGAATGGGTTCGTATTTTTCTTCGTGCTCGCCGTCGCAGCAAAGCTACTTCTAAAAGCCCCGAATGCAGAAACATCAACGCCCGGTCTAGCAACCAACATGCGAATGAAATTAGCATTGGACGTCTCTTTGATCGCTTGTTTATCACTTGCGGTACTCTCGATAGTTCGCGTCAGTAGCACTGCATTTACGCAACAGGCGAATCAGACAGCCACGTTAGACGACGCCTTGCCCATCTATCGGCGTGCAATGACGCTAGATACCACAAACCCCGAAGCCCCATATTTTGCCGGCCTACGCCTGATAGACGCAAGACGATATTCGGATGCAGCAATCAATCTTGAAAAATCGATCAGGATCGGCAAGGCTCGATCGACCGATTTTTCATTCCTTGCGACCGCCCAAACACTAGCCGGCGATAATGCTGGAGCGGAACGTACGTTTGCCGAAGCTGCGGGGTTGTATCCGAGATCGGTTTTCGTATTGACGCGGTATGCGGCTTTGCTCGCGGCAAACGCTAAAACCTCTGAGTCCAAGCTGCAATTCGAACGCGCTGCCAGCATCGACAAACGAGCCGCAAACACATGGTGGGCTTTGATCAACAAAGGCACCCAGGCCGCGTCCGATCTGTCGTTCCAGAACCCCGACGAACATGTGACGATAATGGACCTGCTTCCAAATGAGGCGATCTACGCCATCATCGCCGAACGCGACATCCGATTCCCCAACGAGCGCCAAAAAATCCCCTGGGATTCACTTTCAAATAACGGCCTTAAATAATCACACGACAGATCGGAATTTGATCTCATTTAATCGCTTTCCCAGAGAATAGAAATAGCATAGAATATCGATGCCGCGTCCTGCGGGTTTCGCTCAATTGACCTGAAGTATCATTGGAATCTAAGCCGTGCTAAATCGCATTTTTTCAATCTCAAAAAATACCTTTCGCGAGGCCGTTCGTGATCGTGTGCTTTATAACTTGGTACTTTTCGTACTGCTTTTAACTGTATGTGCCGTAATACTTTCGGATCTTACAGACGGACACGAAACAAGGACCATCGTAAACATAGGGTTAAATGCGATGTTGGTATTTGGCGTCTTTATTGCGATATTCGTTGGTGTAGGACTCGTTTCAAAAGAGATCGAAAAGCGAACGGTTTTCTCGATCTTTGCGAAGCCTGTTAGCCGAGCGGAATTTATTATCGGCAAGTATTTGGGCTTATGTCTCACGCTCGCCGTAAATGTTGCCGTCATGGGAACTGGGGTTTCCATTGCACTTTTATATGTTGGTGGCGGAAAATTTGCGGTTTCGATCTGGGGAACAATAGCCCTAATATTTCTTGAACTAACGATCGTTACCGCAGTAGCCATTCTTTTCTCGTCGTTCTCGTCGCCAGCACTCTCGGCTCTGCTGACATTTTTTATTTTTGTGATCGGTCACTTTAGTGCGGCCTTGCTCGAGCTTTCCGTGAATTTGGGCTCGCAATCGGCACGGATCCTTTTCAGCGCGGTTTACTATTTATTGCCCAATCTGTCTCATTTCACATTCGTCACGAATGCCGCGTACGGAGAAGTTCCGCCGGTCGATATGATCTTCGGTTCTATCGCCTACGCACTAGTCATAAATGTGATCTTGGTAACTGGTGCGATACTGATATTCGGACGACGAAACTTCAAATAGAGCGCCAATGCAATCAAAGCTAGCTAAAACTTTGATCCTGTTCGTACTGATCGGAACATGCTTCTCGATCGCGATCGGTTTAACGCAATATCTCGACCAAATCCGTCCGCCGCTTCCAAAGAATTATTTGGACGACGATCTAGCCTTACAAGCAGGTCGGTTCAAAGGATTCGTTTTTGGTGCCGAAGGCCTGTTCGCAGATTGGTATTGGATAAACTCGCTTCAATACATCGGCGGAAAGATCTCGAATGTTGGCCTGGACAGACTCAATCTTGACGACCTTAGTGCATTAAACCCACGACTGTTATATCCGTACCTTAACAATGCGGTCGAAATGGATCCCAAATTTTTAGCGGCATATTCCTATGGAGCGACAGTGCTTCCGGCGATCGACGTCGATCAGGCAATAGCTCTTACCGAGAAAGGTATCGCCAATAACCCGGAAAACTGGCGGCTTTATCACTATCTCGGTTATATTCACTGGCGAAGAAAGAATTTCGAAAAGGCAGCCGAGGTTTACACAGCGGGTTCTCAAATTCCGGGAGCCGCTCCGTTCATGCGCGAGATGGCTGCCTCGATGAGATCAAGCGGTGGCAGCCGCGAAACGGCACGTGAAATGTATTTACAGCTCGCGGCAGAAAGTCAGGATCAACAGACCAAAGACAATGCGGAACTGCGTATTCTTGAAATAGATTCTTTGGATGACCGAGAAGTACTAAACGAGCAACTCAAGATCGCAAAAGAGCGAAGCGGAACTTGTCCAGCGAAACTCTCTGACATAATTCCGTTTATCCAGAATATGAACTTGCCGAGAAACCGTTCGTTCTCGGTGAATCAGCGAAATGAATTGGTCGATCCAACCGGAATTCCATATCAAATCAATGAAAAGGCCTGCACCGCCGACCTGGCGGTAGAAAGCCGAATTCCCCGTCGCTCCGAATGATCATCGATACGAATAGTTCGCTAAGACAATTTTCTACCGCCGTTGGGATTCTTTTCATTGCGGCGTTTCTATTGGTATTGCCGATGATCGTGAGCGGGATACCGACCGGAAACGATCTTCCAAATCATTATCGTTTCGCATTAGGCATTCAAGAATCTTTGGCAAACGGTATCGTTTTCCCCGGCTGGGATGCCATTGCAAATAGTGGGTTCGGCGATGCAGGATTGCGTTTCTATCCGCCGCTTTCGTACCTTGTGATGAATACGTTCGTATGGCTTTCAGGTGATTGGTACGCCGGAAGTCTTCTTACACTTTTCACTCTTTTCTTGGTAGGTGGCGTTGGCGTTTACCTTTGGGCAAGCGAATGGTTCTCGACCGCCGCAGCGATCTTTGGGGCAATTGCGTATATGTCGTTGCCGTATCACGTTAACCAGATCTACAACGCATTCCTTTATGCCGAATTTGCCGCCGCAGCCTTCACTCCGTTTTGCTTTTGGTTTCTCGATCGCATTTCCAAAAAACCGAGTCTTTTGAATGCCGCTTTGCTTGGCATCGCGTATTCGTTGGTCGTGCTTACGCATATTCCGACCGCGTTGATGCTTTCGGCGGGATTATTTATCTACGCACTGATCTTATTTTGGAAGCAGAATGTGTTTACCGGATTTGTGTACTTTGTCTCCGGAATCGGAATCGGTCTTTTGGTTTCGGCATTCTATTTGGTACGGCTGATCAACGAAACAGAATTTCTTCACCATTCGCAGAGTGATTTCACAAGTTCCGATTTCGACTTCCGCAGAAATTTTCTACTTTCATATTTTTATTCATCAGGAACTGAATATCTAGACCGTTCGCTTTGGTTCGGCGATATAATGTTGGTATTAACAATCGCCTTTTTAATACCCTTCGTCCTATTTTATCGCAGGTCGAATCCACAACTATCGGCTCGGTCAGTTAATGCTTCCATTGGGCTACTGGCGTTGGCTTTCTTTTTTGCAACTCCCCTTAGCTCGCCTATCTGGTCAAACTTCTCGACCCTTGCAATGATGCAATTTCCGTTTCGCTGGATGTGTCTCATCACTCTATCTGCGTCATTCATAATAGCAGCAGGCTTTCGGCCAATAATCGAATGTTTCCGAACTAGTCAACGGGCGACCGCGATCTTAGCTCTGTCGTTGGCCGGACTTTCACTCTCGTTCACAGCCTTTCAGATAATGAAACCGGCGAGATCAATCGAATCGATCGAGTTTCGCATGTTCGTTAAGTCACTCCGGGAATCCGAAAGCTGCGAGTGTTGGTGGCCGATCTGGGCAAAGGCGGAAGCGTTCACACGACCGGAGCAAATAATTGCGGACGATAGAAACATTGAGGTAAAAAAATGGGAAACTCTTGAGCGAACATTCGAGGTTGGTCCGGGCGAATCCAGGTCCGTGCGAATAAGAACGTTTTATTATCCATACTGGAACGCCGCCGTAAACGGCGAGCTTGTGAAAGTTCGGCCTGACGATAACGGGTCGATTTTGATAGACTTACCCGAAGGGTCGGCGTCGATAACGCTTAGTTTTGAAGAACCTCTGATCAATAGAATTTTCGGCATAGTTTCTCTATTGGCGTTTGCTTTTCTACTTCTATTTTTCGCCGTCAATATTTTTCAAACACGATTTCGCATTGTGCCGGCGGACAGCCGAAATTGAAATATGAAATACATCGTTGAGATTGAAGAGCTTTCAAAGGATTACGAGGTTGGCTTCTGGAGAAAGAAGAAAGTTCGGGCTTTAGATCGACTTTCGCTTAAAGTTGAAGCGGGCCAGATCTTTGGCTTCCTTGGCGGCAACGGGGCGGGAAAGACAACGACGATAAAGATATTAATGAGCCTTTTGTTTCCGACCGAAGGCTCCGCAAAGATCCTTGGCCGCGATATTTCGGACACTGCAATGCATCAAAGGATCGGCTATTGTCCGGAAAATCCCTATTTTTACGACTATTTGACATCGCGCGAACTCCTGAACTATTTCGGTGAGATCTTTGGACTCTCGGCTGAAGTTAGAAAAACGAGGACCGAGAAGCTTCTCACAAAAGTTGGGCTTGCCGAGAAAGATAGGAACAAACAGCTTCGAAAATATTCTAAGGGAATGCTTCAGCGGGTTGGAATCGCACAATCCTTGATAAACGAACCTGAGATCGTATTTCTCGATGAGCCTATGAGCGGACTTGACCCTATCGGTCGTCGTGAGATACGCGAGCTGATCGGAGAACTTAGGGAAAGCGGCACCACGGTTTTCATGTCAACTCATATCCTTTCGGATGTTGAGGCCCTTTGCGACAATGTGGCGATCCTTCGTGGCGGAAAACTTTCTGCGACGGGGAAATTATCCGAGCTTCTCACACGGAACGCAGATAAGCGAACGTTTGAGGTGATCGTCGGCAATATAAAAGCAGAGTCAATTTTCTCAACGATTAGCCTGATCGATGGTGCTGAGATTTGTGCGAAACCTAATGCGATCGCCATTGAGGTCCAGGATGAACGTGATGTTGACGCTGTAATTGACGCGACGCGGAAAGCAGGCGGTTCGCTGATATCGGTTCTTCCCGTAAAACAATCTCTCGAAGACCTCTTTGTAGAACCGCACGAACAGACGCCAAAAGTTTTTACTGCTCCGGGAGTCTGATAGCCGTGACCTTCCAACGGATGTTCGCTCGATCAGCCTTACGGTCGAAGCCAGCGATCTCGAGCGTTATCGGAATCGTTTCGCCTGGCGCGATCTGAGCACGCTGGGTCGGTACTACAAGTACATCCTTTTCCTTCAAAACATTATTTTTAATATCTACAACCGCCGCGTTAACGGAAAGGCCGTTGAAAGTCCGTGTTCCCTTATTCTTTACGTTTCCGGCGATATACATTGAAATTTTACCGAATGCGTTCGGCGATTCGACCGTATTTTCTCCTGTTTCGACAACGATATCATTCGTCAACTGTTCAAACTGCGGATCGCCTAAGTGAAGTGCGTCGGCAAGTACGGCGGCCTTTTGATCTTCCATCGACGGTGTTTGCATCAATAACGCGACGACGAGACCAATTGCGACAACGCCGATCAGGGCACCGATGATCAGCCCTTTGTTCAAGGTCGGCCTTTTTTGCGTAATAAGCGATTCCATTTCCATATGTGTTTAGATGCAAATTTCCGGTAGAAGTTCCATTAGGTTATCATTTCGATTATTCATCCCGAAATGCCATCTACCGACGCAAATTCAGGCGAAGCTTCTCAATATGTTGAGGTAGCGCTGCCGCTTCCGTTTCGCCGTACATTCACTTACCGGTTGCCGCCAGACATTTCCCCGTTTGTCGAATGCGGTGCACGAGTTCTCGTTCCTTTTGGCAAAAAAACGTTGACCGGTTATGCCACGAGCTTTCACGACCAACTTTCGGCTGATCTTGAAGCAGAAACGGTAAAGGACGTCATCGAACTGATTGACCCTGAACCTCTTATCAACCGCGAGATCCTCAATCTAACGAAATGGGCAGCCAAGTACTACGCTGCGGCTTGGGGTGAAATGCTAAAGGCATCGCTTCCGGCCGGTATCAATGCGGCGGTCGAAAGTATTTTCACTATTTCGGAACCGGGACGCCACGCACTTCTTCGTGCAAAAAGTAAGAAAGCGGCGAAATGGCAGATCTTGCAACATTTGGTCGAAAATGGTGCGACCGACCAAGCAGCACTCGGTAAGCTTTTCGGTATCGCTGCTGCTAAGCGAGGAACCAACGAACTTTCCCGCAGCGGCCACGTTTCGACCGAGCGCGAAACTGCGGCGGCAAGAGTAAAGGAGAAACGCCAGAAAGCAGTTCGTTTGCTTACCACCGAAACTGCGGATGGTGCAAAACCTTTTAACGATGTTCAGGAAAAGATCATTCACACTCTTCAAACCTCGGGCGGTGAAATGCTGTTTACGGATCTGCTTGAAGAAGCCGCGACCAATGCCTCGCCGATCAACACGTTGTCAAAACGAGGAATTATCGAGGTCTATGTCCGCGACGTTCGCCGCGACCCACTCGCCGGTGCCGAACTGCCGGAGATCGACAAACTCACGCTTAACACCGAGCAGGCGTTTGTATTTGGCGAGATCGAAAAGGCTCTCGGCATCGGCGAATACAAGGCGTTTCTGCTTCACGGCGTAACCGGCAGCGGTAAGACTGAGGTTTACATTCGAGCAATGCGTACGGCTCTCGAAATGGGCCGCTCTTCGCTGATGCTCGTACCTGAAATTTCATTGACCCCAATTTTTTCGCGCCGACTTCGTGCGGTCTTCGGGCAGAGCGTTGCGATACTTCATTCCAATCTTTCACCCGGTGAACGCTTTGATGAATGGCGACGGATCAAATGTGGTGAAGCCCGAATTGTAATTGGCACGCGGTCTGCGATCTTTGCACCGCTTGAGAATATCGGCATCGTGATCGTAGATGAAGAACACGACGCTTCGTATCGCCAAAACGAATCGCC
>JBGTKQ010000030.1:0-12076 GCA_041744555.1 Pyrinomonadaceae bacterium | reverse complement strand
GCATCGCTTTGCGGAATTATCGGATTAAAGCCTACCTATGGCCGAGTGTCGCGATACGGCCTCGTCGCTTTTGCCTCATCGCTCGATAACATCGGGATTTTTGGAAATTCTGCATTGAATACTGCCAAGGTTTTGAAAGTGATCGCCGGACGTGATGAGCTCGATTCTACCTCTGCTGATGTCCCCGTTCCAGATTTCGAAGAAACCTTAAACAGAGAAATTGCCGGCAAAAAGATCGGCGTCCCGCGCGCGTTGTTCGGTGAAGGCATCGACGATGAAGTAAGAAGTAAAGTTGAAGCATCGATCAATAATTTTAGATCGCTCGGCGCCGAAATTGTCGATGTTGAGTTGCCGCACGCGAAATATGGGATCGCCGTTTACTACATAATCGCAACTGCAGAGGCTTCATCAAACCTCGCAAGATTCGACGGTGTGCGATACGGCTTCCGTGCCGAATATGCGGAAGAATTGCGGTCAATGTATTTCAAAACGCGCGAACTTGGCTTCGGGGCCGAGGTTAAACGTCGAATAATGCTTGGGACTTATGTTCTTTCGAGCGGGTATTACGATGCCTACTATTCAAAAGCTCAGCGTGTACGCAATCTTGTTAAGGTCGATTACCAGAAGGCATTTTCAGTTTGCGATGCGATCTTGACACCTACTTCCCCGACGACAGCATTTAAGATGGGCGAACGATCTGATGATCCGTTGGCCATGTATTTGAGTGACATATACACGGTCTCGGCAAATCTTGCGGGCGTTCCGGCGATAAGCTTTCCGTGCGGCCTTTCGTCGAACGGCTTACCGATAGGAACCCAGCTTATTGGTAATTTTTGGTCGGAAGCTTCGTTGCTGAATATGACCAGCATCTATGAGAACGAATTTCCTCTAAACGTAAAACCTCACATCTTCGCAGAATGATTCCCCTAGCTGTTCATGATCTCAGTCATTGCGATACTTCAGTTAGATCGATCGTAAGAAGATCAGCAGAGTGAACGACTGGCGGGCCATCGGCAAATTTCGTCCAACTGGTCGAGTTTGAAATAAGTTCATCGACATGGGATGCCGGAACCGGTCGGGAAAATAAGTAGCCTTGGCCGAATTCACAGCCCAACCCTCGCAGTCGCTGGAACTGGTCCGTTGTTTCAACGCCTTCGGCGACCACGTTTAGCTGCAAAGCTTTAGCCAGGGTTATTATCGTTCGAACTATCGCTCCATTCTCACTCTTTTCTTCCATTACAGAAACGAAAGAACGATCAACTTTCAGAGTGTCAATAGGAAATCGCTGCAAGTAGCTAAGGCTCGAATAACCTGTTCCGAAATCGTCGATACTGATCTTTACTCCGGACGCTTTTATACGTTCGAGTATCGTGATTGCCGCTTCAGCATTTTCCATCACCGCGCTTTCAGTAATTTCCATTTTCAATGACCCTGGCTCGAGACCGGTTCGAGTTAGTACAGAATTGACCATCTCAGCAACATTGGGCTCGACAAAATGTTTGCCTGAAAAGTTTACACTAATGGAAAGTGGTAGTTTGGACATCTCACGCCACCGAACAACGTTTCGACACGCCTCGTCGAGAATTTGTTCGGTCATCGGAATGATCAGGCCCGTCGATTCTGCAACGGGAATAAAGTCAATTGGCGAGATCATGCCCCGGATCGGATGATTCCAGCGCACAAGAGCTTCGAAGCCGGCCAGATCGCCATTCGCAAGCCCGACGATCGGTTGATAGAAAACTTCGAACTCTCGTCGTTCAACAGCGCCGCGAAGATCAGTCTCGATCTGGTGCAAGCGAACGGCCAGTTCATGCATCTGATTGTCGAATTCCACGATTCCCTTGTTTCCATCCTTCGCGTTGTACATCGCAATGTCCGCATCGCGCATGACCTCTTCCGGACGTGAATAATTCGCCGGGCCAAATGCGATGCCAATACTGACGCTGGTAAAGATCTTCGAGCCGTCAATAAGAAACGGCTCGTCGATTCGCTGAACGATCGAATCAGCCAACTTGCGGGCGCTTTTCGCACCCGAAGCCCCTTCGACCAAAATTGCAAACTCGTCGCCGCTAAAACGTCCGATTCTTGCTCTTCCATCTATCGCGGCTGTGATTCGTTCGCCAACTTCAACGATCAACTGATCGCCGATGCGGTGCCCAAGACTGTCATTTACAGTTCTAAACCGATCGAGATCGAGAAACATTACCGCGAACTTTTCGTCATCCTGGATCAGTTCGGTGATCCTTCCGAGAATTGCGTTTCGATTCGGAAGATCGGTCAATCCGTCATGGAACGCCGCATATCGGAACTCCTCTCGGCTTGTCTTAAGAGCATCAGCGCTTTTTACGAGCTCCGTGACATAGTGTTCTAGTTCCTCGACATGGCGTTCCGCTTGTTCCGCCCGCAGTTTTTCCGAATCCCGAACCGCGGCCGACGTTGTTCGAACGTCGTTTATATTGCGCCTATATGTCCAATAAACAAGTCCAAATATCGATGCAACGGCCACGGCGATATATACATTGACCTGTTGGAATGCGACAAGGATGCATCCCGCCATCAGCGAACCAAGCGTATATACCAGGAGCGAGTCGGACCAATACTCGTTCAAGACGGCGGGCAAGCTCCGTTGATGCTTGATCGCCAGGAACGGAGCCAAGCAGAGTGTGTTAATAAGAAATAGGTTGATAGCGACAGCCGCCATAGCCATCGCAAATTCAGCGGGCTGGCCGAGAACGGCGTATGTTTCGTTTGACTGAAGGAGCACACGAACGGTCAATGTCGCCGAAAAGACACCGATCATTGCGATCAAGCTGTTCAGCAAGATCGTTCGAGGCTTGATTGCCAAGCCAGAACGGCGGAACATTAAGGTGGTATACGCTGTCTCGCCTGCGGCAACGAACAATGCAACCTCACCGCCGTATAAAAAAAGCATTGTGATCACCAGGGCATCGGAAATGGTCAGGTGAATGTTGTGCCGCGGTAACTGAATCCGAAGAGTAGAACTCAGAAAGATCGTAACGAGCGCGAGAGCCCACGCCGCCGGTCCGACTTCCAGATACGGAAAACCGACAAATGCCCAGATCAGCGCACAAAGGCCAACTGGTACGAGGAGAGCAATATAGAGATTTATTATCCGTTCGTTTCTTTCCATTTCGATGGGGAAATGGACAAGCAAGAACGTGGGAAAGCCTTCGCCTGTCTGATCTGCAGCTAAAACATTTGTAATGGGATGCCCCGCATAGCAAAAATGGTACGTTGAGGCAGTGCAATATTCAGAGGGAACCAACCGCAGAGCGATTGAATCCTTAGTTGGACGCACGAGCCAACTTTAAAATGAATCTGGAAATGTACAACTGCGGTGGGAGGTTTTGCAACTAGCAAATGCTAGGCTTCCTAATGATACCGAATCTTGCCTGATAATTCCAAGCTTTTTTTGCGCGAAAAAGCGGACTCCGAAAGCCCGCGTTTTCAAAAGTAAATGGAGTTGCGTCTACTATTTCACAATTCCGACCTGCGTAAGTGCATATGCATAACCAAAGGCAACCTCCTTAAGCCTGTCGTATCGGCCCGATGAACCGCCATGGCCGGCCCCCATATTGGTCTTCAGAAGGATCACGTTGTTGTCGGTTTTCAAATCACGAAGCCGGGCAACATATTTCGCACCTTCCCAATACGGAACCTGGCTGTCGTTTAGCGAAACCTCGACAAGCATATTGGGATATGCTTGAGCCTTAATGTTTTCGTATGGTGAATAGGTGATCATATAATCCCAAGCTTCCTTTTCGTTCGGGTTGCCCCATTCTACCCATTCTTCGGTCGTGAGCGGCAGCGATGCGTCAAGCATAGTGTTCATCACATCGACGAACGGAACCTGAACGATCGACGCTTTGAAAAGCTCTGGAGCTTGGTTTTGCACCGCACCCATCAATAGGCCACCTGCAGACCCTCCCTGAATCACCAGCCGGTCGGCTGATGTGTATTTCTTCACGATCAGCCATTTTGCCGAATCGACGAAGTCATTGAAGGTGTTCATTTTCTTGAACATTCGTCCGTCCTGGCGCCATTTTTCGCCAAGCTCAGAACCACCGCGGATATGTGCGATCGCATACATCATTCCACGATCGACAAGGCTTAAACGGGCTGTTGAAAAATTCGGCGTCATTGATGCACCATACGAACCATATGCATAAAGCAGCATCGGCGATTTTCCGTCGAGCTTGGTTCCTTTCTTCATCACGATCGAGACTGGCACCTTCACGCCATCGCGAGCATCGATCCAGACGCGAGTCGTTTCATACTTCGCTTTGTCATATCCGCTCGGTATTTCCTGCTGTTTGATCAATTTGCTGCTACGCGTCTTAAGATCAAATTCATAGGTCGATTGCGGTGTGATCATCGAAGAATACCCGTAGCGAACATTCGCCGTGTCATATTCCGGGTTGTAACCCAAACCCATCGTGTAAACACTTTCGGGGGTCTCGATGCGACTCGATGCTCTACGGGTCTTACGGTCCATCACGCGGATATATTCTAGGCCGTTCTCAAGCTCCGAGACCAACGTGTAATCCTTGAAAAAGCTTATATCATCAACCTTCACTGCCGGATTGCTCGGGATAAAATCCTTCCAATATTTTTCTGACGGATCGAGCTGCGAAACACGAACGACCTTAAAATTCTCTGCGTCTTTGTTTGTTCTTATGTAAAATTCATCGCCGTCAAAATCTGCGTAGTATTCGTGGCCTTCGCGTCTTGGGACGAGGACGCTGAATTTGCCGTCAGCTATGGAGATGGCGGGAAGATAATGGAATTCGGTCGAGGTCTTAGCGTACGAACCAATTAACAACATTTTCTTGTCGCGCGAGCGACCGATGCCGACATTGAACAGAACGTCCTTTTCGTCGAAAACCAATTCATCGGCTCCGGTCGAGCCCACCGTGTGGCGCCAAATCTTGTCCGTTCGCTTCGAAACTGCATCTTCCTGACCGTAGAAAATATATTTACCATCGGGCGACCATTCAACGCTGGTAACTCTTTCGATCGAGTCAGGTAGCATCTTGCCTGTTCTCAAGTCTTTGATCTGAAGTTTGTATTGGCGATAGCCCGTTGTGTCGGTCGCAAAGGCAAGCAAATCCCCGTCGTCGCTCAATTCAAAGTTCGAGATCGAGAAATACTTGAAGCCTTCGGCCATCGCATTCTGATCGAGAAGAACTTCGGTTTCGGCTCCATTTTGTGTCTTGCTGCGAAGATACGTCGGGTACTGCTTCCCTTCCTCGGTCTTTGTGAAATACCAGTAGCTCCCAATTCTGTACGGAACGCTCAGATCAGTCTGTTTGATGCGGCCAAGCATTTCTTTATAAAGATCGTCGGCAAACGCCTTGTGCGGGCCCATGTGGGCCTCGGTGTATGCGTTCTCGTCCTCAAGGTATTTAATGATCGCAGGGTTCTTCTTTTCCTCGCGGTCACGAAGCCACGAATAGTTATCCGTGATCTCGTAACCGTGAATTTTCAGCACCTTTGGTTCTTTCTTAGCAACTGGTGGTTTCATATCCTTCTGGGCAAAAGCCGCTCCGCCCGAAACTGCAATAATAATAATTGCCGACAAACTCAACAAACTTCGCATTCTAAATTGCTCCTCTGGAAGTGTATTTTCGTAGTTACTACGCTAAACGGTGCCTGTTTGTTTCGCAAGCATGAACTTCAACTTGCCCGAAGTGGGCAGTCGCAGCGGCGAGGATTGGTTGGTTCCAACGATTTCATGCCAATATTCGAAAAAGGAAACATTGTAGAAACACGGTCGAATAATAATTAGCCATCGTTCTGTAAGGAAATCGAACGAGGTTGAATTCGATGTCGTAATAAAATGTTGCCTAAAAATGCAAACTGTTTCTCTCCTTGTTTGCATCCTATTTCCAACTAAAAGCCGCATTCTATTGGAATTTACATCCAGGCCGAGATTTGGTAGTTTAGAATGTTTGGCCGAGGCATGATCGGAGCATACGATGAAGCTTAGAAATACAAAGCTGCACATAATCAGCGATGGGTCAGAATTGAAGGGCAAAGCCAAAACCGGCGTCTCTATGCATTGCCATACGGAAAATTCGATGGAGATGCTCGATTTTATACCGCATTACGCTGAGAAGCTGCCGATCATTGCAAGTTTATGGCTCCGTGAACGTCGCAATTTTAAGAAGCGAAACGGGCGGTATCCAGACTTTTCGAACGCATTTTGGTCTCCTCCACTATCTCCTCACGACGTTTTTTTGATCGAGAAAGAGCAATTAGAAAGTATTGGCCTAAATCCGATAGTTTCGTTGACCGATCATGACAGCATCGAATCGACGTTGGTGGTTAATGAAAACGAGTCGAACACTTTCGCACCGATCTCAATGGAATGGACAGTTCCATTCGAATATGGCTTTTTTCACGTAGGCGTCCATAATCTTCCAAAAGACAGAGCTGAAGAACTAACGCAGACGTTGCTCGAGTTCACATTCAACAAAGAAAATCATACCGCCGAAAGGCTTACAGAGATGTTCGCCCTATTGCATGAAATATCCCAAACATTGGTTATTCTCAATCATCCGCTTTGGGATATCGAGATCGTAGGCAAAGAACGTCACGAACTGTTACTAAAAGATTTCATTCGTGTCCACGGTCGATGGATCCATGCGTTTGAGATCAACGGTTTCCGCTCTTGGTCTGAAAACAAAGCTGTTATCGAACTCGCGGAAGCGATCGGCATCCCGATCGTCACAGGCGGCGACCGGCACGGTTGCAAGCCAAACACGGTGATCAATCTTTCGAATGCCGATACGTTCGATGGATTTGTAGATGAGATTCGGAACGAAAAAAGAAGTGAAGTCGTTCTCATGCCTGCATACGAACAACCGCTTCATTCGCGGCAGCTTGAATCGTTTTCTGAGATCCTTTCGCACTATCCGGCTTACCGTGAGGGACGAAAGCACTGGTACGAACGTGTTCATTTTGACACCGGCGACGGCGAAGGCGTTCGGACGCTCGCATCACATGGATGGGAAAACGGCGGGCCGGTGTGGCTCCGTATAGCTATAAAAACGTTAGGGATCCTTGGAAGTCCGACAATGCGTCCCTTATTCCGTATTGCCCGCAAAAAGATAGACCGAGTTCCGAAGAGCGTCGAACGAGCAGATTTTCACGTTCCGGACGTCGATGACTCTTTGATCGCATTGACGTCGGATCCGGTCGGATAGGATCTTTATTTTATGAAACAGTTTTAGTTCGAGGGCGGTCCATCGGCCGCCCGATCATTTTTTTAGAGTTGAGTTTCGATAAAAGCACGCCACGAGTAGTATTTTTCCCTGATTCATTTGTCGAGATAAATGGGGCGGCGATGACCTGTCAACGCCTCACGGACTACGCTGGAAAGAACGATCTTCCGATGCTTGTTGTCCATGCGTCGCGAAAAACCGAGAAGAGAAGCAAGGGTTCTGTTACGTACGCTTCGTTCAAGCGGTCTGCGGTTTCAATACCGATGGACGAGGAATTAGCCTACGACCCACTTTTCCAAAGACATTCAAATCATGTTTTGCGAGAATTGCTCGCTTTTCAACCTGATGTGATCCACATCACCGGTCTCAACGACGTCAGCATTATCGGCTCTTATCTCGCGTGGAAGCTTCAGATCCCGCTCGTCGGTTCATGGCATACAAACCTGCACGAGTTCGCCGCCGAACGACTAAGAAAGCTATTACGTAAAGCTCCAGCGGGGTTTGCATCTCGAGTTGCCGCACTAGCTGAACGCAAAATTTTCGACGGATCGATGCTCTACTACAAGATACCTTTAGTTCTCTTGGCACCAAATCAGGAACTGATCGATCAACTAAAGATGAGAACGAATCGACCCTCGATCCTTATGGGCCGCGGTGTTGATACCGAAGTGTTTTCTCCGCAATGTCGTACGATTTCCGATGGTGTGATTCGCCTCGGATCTGTCGGACGCCTCCGGGCCGAAAAGAATGTACGGATGTTAATAGAGATCGAAAAGAGCCTGCTCGAAAAAGGTCACTCGAACTTTGAATTTCTTATCGTTGGCGAAGGTTCTGAGCGTGAGCATTTGGAAAAGAATCTCAAACACGCAACGTTTACGGGGTTTCTAGCTGGAGAAAAATTATCCGAAGCATACGCGAACATGGATATTTTTCTTTTTCCGTCTGAAACTGATTCTTTTGGAAACGTCGCTCAGGAAGCCGCTGCATCCGGCGTCGTGCCGATCGTATCCGATAAAGGCGGGCCAAAATACTTGGTCGACCACGGCCAAACCGGGTTTATTGCAAAGGACACAGCAGCTTTTGTTGAACACATTGCAGAACTGCTGAGAGACGTCGAGCGATTGCGCTCAATGAAGCTTGCGGCTCGCGAATCCGCTTTGAGCAAATCGTGGGATTCGGTATTCGAAGGTGTTTACGATGCATATCGCGAAGCTATTCGGATCGCTGAAGCCAAGAAAGCCGCACGCTTGCAGGCTAAGCAGGCCGCTAATTCGGATTAAGTTCGCTCAATCTGTTATTGTTTGGTTTTGCACGCAGAAACGCACGTCATTAAATGAAGGAAATCACGATGGATGAAGCTCCGCCTGCGCAGGCAACGACCACGATCACCGAAGCGTGGATCCAGTTGTGGCGCGATCCTTCGTTATTCATCCGTTACTGGAACTACAAAGGTGCGATTCTCAGCGGTGTTGTTCGTGCGCCCATCTTCTTAGCAACTTATTTGTTGGGAAAAGAAAGCCTACGGCTTGCTGTTGGCGCCGCGATGGTCCAGTTCACGTTCCGGTTCTTTTTTGCAGGAGTTGGCGGGGCGTTGATTCAATCATTTCGAAGAGTAGAACCGCCATGGAAAGCGATCCTTTCGATAATGCTTTTGCTCCCCATGATCAGCCACTTCTTCGAGTTTCTGATCCAGTTCGGCTTTGGTTACTTCACGGGCACACAAGACCACACCGACGAGGCGATCCTAAGGTCAATATCTTTTTCAATAGTTTCCGCGTTGTTCACGTTGTTTGCCATGCGCCGCGGCCTGATGATCGTTGGCGATTCGGAAAGCAAGTCGCTTTTGAGCGATATTTCAAAGCTGCCGGTCGTGATCTTTTATTTCATCGTCTTCATTCCGAATGAGATCGCCGGCATGTTGCGTCGCGGAGCTTACCTTGGGGCACTGCTCAGCTTTTTTGCATTCGGAATTTTTTCACAGATCACGGTTTGGGCCCTGGTGAATAAGCCATATTGGACATTCGGCGGCGGCAAAGATATCACGCTGCTCAAATATTGGGGTATAGATGGGATCATCTTGCTTCTGATCGTGACATTCATTTCGGCCGTAACTTACGGAAGCCGTCATCGACATTAAGCTTGACCTTCGTGGAACAGACTCCGATCAAATCGCTTCACTTAACAAACTACTACCATAAGAACTCGGGTGGTATCAGCACGTCATTCAATAATTTGATGGCTGCGGCCGAACGACATCGGCGCGAAGTTCGCCTTATCGTGCCCGGCGAGACCGAATCGGTCGAGATCGTAAACGATTTTGCAAAGATCTATTACATTCCGGCTAGGCAATCGCCCATTTTTGATAAGCGTTATCGGATGATCCTGCCGTGGCAGTACATGCCGAACGAAACAATTATTCGCAAGATCATGGTTGACGAGAGACCGGATCTCGTCGAGGTTACCGACAAATACACGCTCAGCATGTTAGGTGCTATGATCCGCCTGAACAAATTCAAGCAACTTGGACGGCCTATGCTTGTACACTTTTCGTGCGAAAGAATGGACGATAATGTTGCTTCATTCTTGAGCGATGGCCGGGTGGGAAACTGGTTGTCGCGCAACGTTATAGGAAAATACATCCTTCCAAGCTTCGACTTTCATATAGCGAATTCGACGTACACGGCGGAAGAATTCTTCGAATCGGTCAAAAACATTAACGGCTCATTTCTCAACTGGGCATGGCGGAAGCTCAAGGCTCCTCGAATCCCATTGAGTGAGCGAATTAGGATCTGCCCCCGCGGGGTCGATGCTGAGCAATTCACTCCAAACCGTCGGTCCAAGGATGTTCGTCGCGAGATGATCAAACTTGCAGGTGGTAATGAAAATTCAACGATTCTTCTTTATGCCGGCCGGATTTCTCCCGAGAAAAAGATTGGTCTATTGATCGAGACAATGAAATTGCTCGCGGCAGACGATCAAGCCGATTTTCGTCTATTGGTGGCAGGCGACGGTCCTCTTGCTGAAAATCTACGTAGCGAAGCTGAAAAGATCGGCTCTAACAAGATCACTTTACTTGGACATATCGACAAAGAAACTCTTTCTAATTTTTACGCGAATGCAGATATCTTTGTCCACCCAAACCCGCAGGAACCGTTCGGGATAGCTCCGCTGGAAGCGATGGCATCGGGCGTTCCCACGCTTGCCCCTCGTTCGGGCGGAATTTTGTCCTACGCTGACGACAGCAACGCATGGCTCGTCGAGCCGGAGGCTAACGAGTTCGCTCGAGCCATACGAGAGATATCGAGCAACGAGAGCGAACGGCACCGCCGAACTGAAAATGCCGTTATCACTGCCCGTGCGAATACCCGCGAGATCTCAACCGACCGTTTGGTTGCGACATACGACGAAATGTATAAAGATTTTGTTGAGCGTAATGATCTGTTTGTAAACGCCGATGCAGCGAAACGATTTGATTACAGGAAAATGATCGATGCTTGACCTTATCATCGCAAATCTAAAAGTTCGCCCGTTTCGCACATTGCTGAGCATTGTCGGCGTTGCGATCGGTGTTGTACTTGTCGTGCTGTTTACGGGATTGGCCCGCGGAATGTCGAACGACATGGCGAAGCGTGCAGCGAATTGGAAGGCAGAGATCGTTTTCACACGAGCCGGCGCAATGAGCCTCGACAGCTCGAATATGAGTGTCAACACGGCCTATGTTCCACGGCTGCTCGAGATCGAGGGCGTGAAGTCTGCCGTGCCGGTCGGGCGTTACATCACACCGGATACACGTGGGCGCTGGGGAATTCAGCAGCTTGACGGCGTTGACTGGGCTCCTTTTGCTGAGATGAACGAGATGTCGATCGTGCAAGGCCGTGCCGCTGTCGCAGATAACGAAGTGATAGTTGATGAACGCCAGCTCCGTGACGACAATGCGAAACTCGGCGACACTATTCGCTTTTTTGGCGACCGAGATTTTACGATCGTCGGCGTGTTCTCACCACCTTCTGGTTCGCGGATAAAGATGTCGCTATCGGCATTGCAGAATGCCCTTCAGGCACGAGACAGGTCCACTTATATCTTGGTCAAACTAAACGATGGTGAAGATGTCGATACGGTCGCGGCACGGATCAATGAAACGCTTCCAGGAAATAAGATAAACCTAACGCGCGACCTGATAATCGACGCTCAGGAACGGATCCCGGCACTCAACACATTTTTGCGCGTGCTCGTCGGACTCGCGGCGTTTGTAAGCACGATCTTCGTTCTGCTTTCGATGTACACGACCGTTACCGAACGCCGGAAAGAGATCGGGATCTTGAAATCGCTCGGAGCCTCAAAAACTTTCATAATCCGGGCGATCGAGGGCGAAGCAATTCTCATTGGCGTGCTCGGCATCATTCTAGGACTTATCGTCGCGTACGTCGGATCGGAATTGATCTGGCTGATCTTTGAACTTCAGTTTGAGTTTAGTATCGGCTGGGTCGCGACCGCGACCGTGATTGCTATTGCCGGCAGTCTTTTTGGTGCTTTGTATCCCGCATGGCGTGCGTCGGTGATCGATCCCGTCGAAGTAATGGCAAATGAATAACGATAACTCATCGAACATTTCTGTGACATATTTACATCCTTAGATTGAATTCGTCTGACTTTAATGTTGAATTTGTAACATGGCTGAACAACTCGTGCTCAAAGCCGTCAGAAACGAAAGAGCCACATCGACTCAAGGCATTCTGCAAAAGATGTTCGCCGTATGGTTCGACGCTTTTGTTTACAACCAGATATGGGAAGATCCACGTGTCGATATCGAAGCACTTGAGCTAGACAGC
>JBGTKQ010000029.1:0-21433 GCA_041744555.1 Pyrinomonadaceae bacterium | reverse complement strand
GACGGCACAGAGGGCTGGCCCGTTTATGCACCGTTCGATGCGATGCTCGTGGCGGCCGGCGGACCTGAAATTCCCAAACCGCTTGTCGAACAGCTAGAGATCGGTGGACGTTTGGTGATTCCGGTAGGAAGCGAACAGAAGTCGCAGGTCCTGGTACGCGTTACACGAACTGAAAAGGGTTTTGAGACAGAAAATTGCGGCCCGTGCTCTTTTGTACCGCTTGTTGGGCAGCACGGTTGGAAAGATCCATCAGAATAAACAAAACATAAACCGAGGAATTCGATTGAAAAAGATCTTTGATTATTTGAGACGTTTGAAAGCATGGGTCGAGAGCTATGCTGAAAAACCATACGCGGAATGGGCATTGTTTGCGATCGCATTTATGGAATCGTCGTTCTTTCCGATCCCGCCGGACGTTCTATTGATCGCGATGGCCGTTATCACACCATCGAAGGCCTTTCGATATGCACTCGTCTGCACGGCCGGCTCGGTGCTCGGCGGAGTTTTCGGCTATTTTATCGGGATGACCTTTTACGAAACGCTTGGGGTTCCGATACTAAATTTATACGGAGCAACGGGCCATTACGAAACCGTTCAGGGGCTGTATAAAGAGCACGCCTTCTGGGCAATATTAGCGGCAGGTTTCACGCCGATTCCTTATAAGGTGTTTACCATCGCGGCCGGCGCGTTCGAGGTTTCTATTTGGACACTTGTCGCCGCGTCGATACTCGGTCGCGGTGCCCGGTTCACTTTAGTCGCGGCGTTGTTCTACTTTTTTGGTGCCCCGATCAAGAAATTTATTGACAAGTATTTCGAGATAATTACTATACTCTTCCTTGTTTTCTTGGTCGGCGGTTTCATTGTCATTCGCTTGTTTTTCTAGATAACTAGATTGACACTACCCGAACGCTTACATAGACTGAAAGTTCGCGGCAGGTCTGCGAAATATCGGGGCGTAGCGCAGTCTGGTAGCGCGCACGGTTCGGGACCGTGAGGTCGGAGGTTCGAATCCTCTCGCCCCGACCACATTTTAGGAAAGCATTCGGTTATTAGCCGGGTGCTTTTTGTTTTGGCAATCGAACGGTGCCTAATCGATTACCGGTTCTGATAGCGGAAGATCAACGATCATCGGCCGATGATCGGAGATGCGATCCGAAATTGCTTCGCTTACGGCCGTCAGCGTTCTGCCAAAATGAGGAGCGAAAAGATATGGGGCCTTTTTGTCATGCGGATCGGGCAGCTTCGGCGGTTTTACAAATATCCAATCAAGTTTGTATTTACCGATGAACATTAATGGTCGGGCGACCTGATACGTGGTCACAAAGCCTTTAACACCACGCTGATTCGAGTTTGAATATTCTTTGCTTTTCTTACCGATCGATCGCTTCTTATCACCCCGAAGATCGAATGCTCCGCCATCGGCAAAGCGAAAAGCCTTGAGGGTGTTAAAAAACTTTCGTTCGGCATTTGGTGCGATATACGGAATAGGTTTAACCGTCGGGTCGGAATGATTTCTCCCGAAGGTGATGCCGCCGATCGCCATGTCATACAGCATTCCAAGACCAAGAGCATAGGTTGCCGCTTTCTTGATCCAAAACCTCGGATTTCCGAACCGTATCATAAATTCACGTCGGAAAGATGTCGGCGTTAGGTCGGTCGTTGACGTGTTCATATCACCGGCCATGACGATCGGATGAGGAATGTCTTTGAGTGTATCCAGCAATTCCGCGAGCTGCTTTTCTCGGCTGGCCGGTTTGGTTCTATTCTCGAGATGGGTCGCGACGATCGTCACACGGCCTGTAGGCAGCCGTTCGTCGGCGATCTCAGCGATCAGCGTCGCACGTCCACCTCGGCGGACCTCACGAAATACTTCTTCAAGAAAAACTCGGTGGGCAATTCCTCGCTTACCTTTTTCGAGAATGCTCGGACCTTTTTTTTCGGTGGCGAACCAATCGTACCCCTGATGCTTGAACGGTATGAGCCGGACATTTTCGAGCGGAAATCGGCTTAGGATCGCCACGCCGTTTAAACCTTTATAGCGTTGCGGATCGACCGAGATAATTTCAAGTATTTCGCCCTCGGCCTTGTCAGCGGGAGTTACTTTGGATGTTAGATAGATAGGGCTTAATTCGACAAACTGAGTTCCAAACGCATAATTCATGCCCAACGCCGTCGCCAATTCAGCGGCAATATTCCTATAACCGCTGCGTTTCATCCCTATATCAACTTCGTTGAGCACGATCACATCGGCCGCCCGCAGCATTTCCGCCTCGGCCATCAGTTCGGCAAGTTTTTTGCTTGCGGGTTCAAAACGTTCAGTGTTGATCAGTCTTCCAAGCTCGACATTGCTCGTCAAAACAGCTTTCAAAGCGTCAAATTCTACACCTCTCTGAATGTTCCAGTGCGCAACCCGCAGATATGTTCCGAGTTTTTCCGACCGTGGAAGCTGTACCCGATCGCGAAACGAATTGCTGATAAATGGCGTGGTCAGCAATGCCGCAAGTTTCGCCTGCATAGCTGCGTCAAGCTCATCTTGATGATAGAGCGCATTCAGTTCGTCGAAAGTAAAAAGGGAAGGTGCGGGAAAATCAGCCTGTGCAGTGATCAGGCAGGCGAGGAAAACCAGTATCAAGCATTGATACCGTAATAACCTTGAACAAATGTGGGCGGATAGCACTATAAATTACCGGCTACTTCTGTAATTTCATGAGGCTTCCACCGCCGCTGATCTGTTTATTTGCCGATACGTTTTCGGCAGTCTCCATCGCACGGAGCATGTTGCCACCGAGCACCATCATGATCTCCTTCTCGGTGTAACCGCGTCGAAGCATTTCATACGTCACAAGGGCTAGATCTTCAACGCCTTTCATCGGCGGATTCAGGAACGGAACCCCGTCGTAATCCGAACCAATCCCTGCATGCTCGATCCCCGCGACTTTCTTAATGTGATCAATATGATCGACTATCCGCTTGTAGTCTGCGATGTAGATCGGGTTCGCTTCGTAAAGCTTACGGCGTGCGGCAATGAACGAAGCGTCGTCGGTCTTGTATTGTTCGCGAAGCGCCGCAACTTGATCACGCAGTTTCGCCGTACGCTCGTTCTCTTCCCTGTTTGTTCGTTCGTCGAGAAACGAAGGATAAAAAACGACCATGATCACGCCGCCGTTCTGTTTCAATCTTGCAAGTACGTCATCAGGCACGTTGCGAGTATGGTCGTTTACGCCGCGTGCTCCGGAATGTGAAGCGATCAAAGGAGCCTTGGAAATGTCGAGTACGTCGTGCATCACCTTCGGCGACACGTGTGAGATGTCCACCAAAATACCGAGCCGGTTCATCTCACGGACAACTTCCTTACCAAAGTCTGTCAGGCCATTATGTTTTTGCTGGCCGGCAACGTGCGTGTCCGCCCAATCGTGCGTCACATTGTGCGTCAGCGTCATGTAGCGAACGCCAAGCCGGTAAAAGTTTCTTAGGGCATAAAGAGAATTTTCGATGGCGTAGCCGCCTTCGATACCCATCAGCAAACAGATCTTTCCCTGTTTTTTCGCCTGCCGGATCTCTGCGGCGGTCGTACATGTTACAAGGTCTTTCGGGTGCCGCTCTGCTTCGCGTTTCGTAACGTCGATCAGTTCCATCGCCCGCCGCATCGAGCCGCCGGTGCGAAGCGTATTTCCGGAAACGTAGATCGACATGAACTGCCCGGTCATCCCGCCTTTTTTCCACCTAGCAATGTCGGTATGAAGCGGATCGCCGCCGGACTGAAACTTGCCGGTGGTGTCGGTGGAAAGATCGAGGTCCATGTCCATCATCGGGCCGGTGATATCGTTATGGCCATCAATGATGATCGACTTTTTATGGATCTTCAACGCTTGAGCCCATATCTTCGGATCGGCATCGGAAGGCATCGTTTGTGACGAAACGGAAACGCAGAAGACTATAATACAAAGAACTACCGGTGTGAATCTCATATTTTTTATAGGGAAAGAAGAGTTTGTTTGAGTTTAACCCAGAAAAGGCTAGTCGTGAAATGAAATATTCAGATGTGAATGCGTGGTACGACAGTTGCAAAGTTAGCAATGGCCCATATTGCTGACCCCACCGGCGATCATCTGCTAAACCTAAGAGCCCCTGTAACTTAGCGGATCGGAACTGTTCGAGTTCCGTAAGATGTATCAATCCGTGTCATCGCTTCAGTGCCAAATTGCGGCACTAGACCTGTAAATCCTCAATGCTATGAGCCACAATGCATCCACCGAAAGGCCCACGCTCCATTCCGGGCTTGTTGCCAAACCCGATACCATTTCAAGTGATGGATCTCTTTTAGGGAAGGAATTTAGATCATTTAATGACGGACAATTTCGCGGGCTTATCGAAAATCTCCCGGTCTTGTTCTATGTCGTAGATTCGCGTCCGCCGTATGCTCCGCTATACGTGAGCCCCGCATTCGAACGGTTTGGTTATCCAATGAACGATTGGCTTACCGATCCGGATATCTGGTTGCGGGTTATACATCCGGCAGATCGTGATTGGGTATTTAATCAAACAAACGCTTCGACCCAAACTGGCGAAGAGGTAGATTACGAATGGCGGATCGTTGATGCTCTTGGTGCCGTTCATTGGGTTCGCGACCGAGGTTGTCTGATCCGCGATAAGAACGGAAACGTGCTTTGCCGCGAAGGCGTGATGCTCGATATCACACAGCGAAAGAATGCCGTCGAGGAGCTTAAATTAAGCGAAGAACGATTTCGCAACCTATTTGAGAATGCGAACGACATCATTTACGTCCACGATCTGGACGGCAACTACATTTCAATGAATAAAGCGGCCGAAGCGATATTCGGCTATTCCCGGGATGAAGCGCTGAAGCTGCATATGTCTCAGATCGTTGCCGCGGATCATTTGGAACTCGCAACTCTCAAACTTAAAGAAAAGCTCAGCGGGGAGACCGGTCAAACTGCGTATGAGCTCGATTGTGTAAAGAAGGACGGTGCCCGGATCACGCTCGAAGTGAACAGCTCGGTGATTCGAAAGAACGGCGAGCCGATCGCAGTTCAAGGGATCGCCCGCGACATCACGGAACGCAAGTTCGCTGATGAAGCGATCATCGAAAGTGAAAATCAGTATCGAGATCTATTTGAAAATGCCAACGATCTCATCTACACACACGACCTGCACGGGAACTTTACTTCTCTAAATCGAACCGGCGAGCGGATCACGGGCTATTCGCGAGAGGAAGCTCTGGTGATGAATATATCGCAGGTCGTCGCACCCGAATCGATCAAGGCAGCCCGTGAAATGACGGCTCGAAAGCTTGCCGATGACATTGCGACCACGTATGAAATTACTATTGTTGCGAAAGACGGTCGAAACGTCTTACTCGAACTCAGCACACGGTTGATCTATAAGAATGGTACGCCGATAGGAGTTCAAGGTATTGGCCGCGACATTACGGAACGACAACGCGCAAACGTTGCAATACACGAAAGCGAGCAGAGATACCGGCAGCTTGGCGAAGGCATCTCGCATCAGGTCTGGACGGCCGAACCGGACGGTCGGCTCGATTACGTTAATGCTCGTACTCTTGAGTATTTCGATGGATCGATCGATTGCATGATCGGCGAAAGCTGGCAAAACGCCGTTCACCCCGACGATCTTGAAGAATGCGTTAAGCGTTGGCGGCATTCAATCGCCACTGGTGATTTCTACGAGACCGATTTTCGGCTTCGGCGGCACGACGGTACCTACCGCTGGTTTCGTGCCCGTGCAAACGCCGGACGTGACACCGAGGGCCGGATCATAAGATGGTATGGCACCAACACGGATATTGACGAGCAGAGGCAGAGCGAAGCGAAACTGAACTACTACGCTAAACACGACCCGCTTACCGATCTGCCGAACCGCATTGAGTTCATGAATCATCTTCGCTCGGCGATCGAACGAGCGGCAGTGCATCCGGTCGCGCGGTTCGCAGTTCTGTTTCTGGACCTTGATCGTTTCAAAGTGATCAACGACAGTCTCGGACATCTCGTCGGTGACAAACTGCTCAGAGCGATCGCTGAACGGTTGAAGACGCACGTTCGACCCGGTGATATCGTTGCCCGCCTAGGCGGCGACGAATTCACTATTCTTCTTAACCGAACGGGCGGCGTTAGTGCCGTCGAGCATGTTGCCGACAGGCTCCAGCAAAGTCTTTCGCGGCCCTTTGAGATCGATGGGTATGAAGTGTTTACGTCGGCCAGCATCGGAATTATTGTCTCGGACGAAGTAATGCGTCAACCGGAAGACTTTCTTCGCGATGCGGACGCGGCAATGTATCGCGCGAAGGAATCGGGCAAAGCTCGCTACGAGATATTCAGCAGCGAGATGCACGTAAGAAACATTAATCTTTTGAAACTGGAGACAGACCTGCGCCATGCAGTAGAGAGCCGGCAATTTGAGGCGTTTTACCAGCCGATCGTCGATCTAACAAACGGTTCGACGACGGAATTTGAGGCTCTTATACGCTGGCGGCATCCGGAGCTTGGACTCATTCAGCCAAACGACTTTATTTCGATCGCTGAGGAAACCGGTATGATCGTGCCGATCGGTTATTGGATCATCGAAGAAGCTTGCAGGCAGCTACATGCCTGGCAAACCGAAACCGCCGAGCAACTTTCCATGAGCGTAAACTTGTCGGCTAAGCAACTACTTCATCCGTCGCTTCCGGGAAAGATCGGAAGGATCTTGTCGGAGTTAGATCTAATGCCCGGACAACTAACGCTTGAAGTGACCGAAAGCACGGTGATGGAGCACAAGGACCGGTCGCTCTGCGTATTCAATGAGCTGACCGAATTGGGTGTGTCGTTTTCGTCGGACGATTTTGGAACCGGTTTTTCGAGCCTCAGTTACCTGCAAACTTTTCCGTTCGATCGGCTAAAGATCGACCGCTCATTTATCGAACGGATGAACGATGATGACCGAAGCGCAGCGATCGTCAAAACGATCTTGATGTTCGGTGAAACACTCGGTATCGAGGTCGTAGCGGAAGGGATCGAAACTGAGGCGCAGCTAGCACGGCTGAAAGAGTTCGGTTGCAGGTTTGGACAAGGATATCTATTTTCACGACCCGTTGCCGTAGGCGAGGCAGCAGAACTAGTTGGCCGGGTTTTCCGATCAGATACCACTACCACAGAACCGATCAAGCACGAGCTGGCAACGCCGATACTAGAATTGGCGAATGTTCAATAAAAAACGGCCGCATCGAAACGCGGCCGCCCAGTATCACTTAATAGTACTATTTTAGTTCCCGGACGCTCGAGGTTCAGACCGCGGCTTCGCGTTCTTGACGTGCCGATCGAACCAATCGATCATTTCGAACAACGTGTGTTCGATCGATTCCTTCGCGGCATAACCGTGCGATTCGAGCGGCAGCATAACGAGCCTCGCAGTTCCGCCGGTTCCGCTCAATGCGGCATAAAGTCGTTCGGACTGGATCGGATAAGTTCCCTGATTATTATCTGCTTCGCCGTGAATCAAAAGGATCGGTTCATTGATCTTGTGGGCGAAAAAGAACGGTGAGACCTTTGAATAAAGTTCAGGAGCTTCCCAGAAAGTACGTCTTTCCGACTGAAATCCGAAAGGTGTGAGCGTACGGTTGTAGGCTCCGCTGCGGGCGATTCCAGCACGGAAGATATCGCTATGAGCAAGCAAATTAGCCGTCATAAATGCACCGTAGCTGTGTCCGCCAACACCGACACGGTCCGGATCGACGACGCCCATTTCAGCGCCCTTTGCGATCGCCGCCTTGGCGGAATCGGTGATCTGTTGAACGAACGTATCGTTGACTTTTTCCGGATCGCCAACGATCGGCATCGTCGCATCGTCGAGCACTGCGTAGCCTTGTAGCAGGAAGAAAAGGTGCGAACTGCCGCCCATCTGGGTAAAGCGATTTTGCGAACCCGAGACTTGGCCCGCGACCGAAGAATCGGTAAATTCCAGCGGATACGCCCATATAACGGTCGGAAGCCGCGTTCCCTCTTTGTAGCCCGGCGTGTAGAGCGTGAACGAAAGATCGACGCCATCGGCACGCTTATAGCGAACTATCTGACGCTTGATGTCGCGAAGTTTCGGTGCATTATCCTTGAAATCGGTGATCTGTCGATAAGCCAACGCAGTGCAAACTTTCCCCGGAGGGCACACTTGCCGCAGATAAACGTTCGGCGGCTCGACTGAAGATTCTTTCCGCGTCAGGAAAGTCATTCCTTCGTTGTCGGTCATCGCGATAAAAGTTTCATATTCGTCAGTTCCAGAGCGGAATATCTCTCGCGTCGCCAGCGTTTTCAAGTTCATCGCACGGAAAAAGGGCCTGTCGCCTTCGGGCGAAGCACCTGTTCCCGATAGAAAGATCTCATCGCCGTTCTGTCGTATCACGGTTCCGCCATTTGGCAGCGTTTTATTTACAGGCGTACCGATATCGCCGTACCGATCGCTGATGTTTCGATCATCGATCAACTTGCTCGTTTTCGGATCGCGATAGTCGGTCATAAATATCCGACGCTTGCGCGTGTCGCGATCGAAATCGAAATACCACATCATTCCATCACGTTCGCCAAAAGCTCGGCCCTGGTAGCGATGTTCGGTCTTAACGACCTCGGTCGCTTCGCCAACGAAGGGTGCGGCGAGCTTCACGACCTTGTCGCGTTGAGCAACTTTCGTTCGCGGGTCGCCGCCATCGAGAGCCTCGGCCCACATCAACATCGCTGGTTCGGTCGGGATCCAAGCCTGACCGCGGGGACCGACCGAAACGCCCTGGACCGGAAGATTGTCTTGCAAAGGCAGGTTCACGATCGTTCGCACAAATTTACCGTTCGAATCCCAAACCTCCACTTTTCGGGGAAATCGGAAAAGCGGGAACTGATACGAGTAGGGACGTTCGATCTTCGAAACGAGAATGAATTTTCCGTCCGGAGACCAATCAGCCGAATCATAGATCGCCGGTGTACCGACGTTAGTCACGCGGCCGTCCGTAGTGATCGTTGCAAGCTGCGAGGTCGCGTAGTAATCAAAAAGCTTTTCGTCGTTCGGGCTCTTTAGCAGATCCTGAAACGTAGCGACAGCTCCGCGGCGGCCGGTGGTTTCCTGAATATTCGGCTCGGTCGGCACTACATTCTGATATGAAGGTGCCGAGCCTCTGTTCGCAGGAACGAGTGTCGCCGAAATCGTCGTCGCATTTTCCCAATCAAATCCGCCCATCGCCGTGTTAACGAAAACGCCATTCACTTTTGTTGCTTTGGCGGTCGTCGTATCGATGATCCAAAGCTCGACGCCGGCATCGGTCAAATTCCCGGCGGCAATGAATTTCCCATCCGGCGACCATTCCGGCGACACGATCTTTGCCCCCGCAGGCAAGGTGACTTTCTTTTCGGAACCATCCGCAATTGATTTGATCGTCACGCCGACAGCGTACGGTTGCCGATGCTGTGAACTTCGCGTCGGGTCGATACGCAGGCCCGCAAGCCTTAACATTGGCCGGGCAAGCTCCGAGATCGGCGGATAACGAAGCGGTTCGAGCAGAGCCATCTTGTCGCGAGACGGCGAAAATGACGTACCAGGCGTAGGAGGCGAATTCAATATTTCGAGTACGTCTTTTGACGGCTGTTTGTATGAACCCTGACCCAAAATACCGCTCGGCACAATGACGAGTGCGATAACAAAAACGATTAGTTTTTTCATAGAATTAGTTCCCCTGTTTCCTTAGCACATCGATGATCTTTGATGTGATGTTTGGAATTAGATCTAGTTCGTTCGCGTGCTTTTCGGTGAATATTGCGATCGCAAACTTCAGACCATTCGGCGTTTCGACATATGCCATGTCGTGCCGCGAACGGCTCGTCCAGCCGGCCTTAGACCAAAGTTTGGCTCCGCGAATTTTCCGGTCGATCAATGTTTTTCCGACGAAATCTGAAGCTTGGCTGTTCGGCTTTTCGACGAATGGGTCACGTGAGAGCAGATCCAACATCGCCTTGCTTTTCGCTTGATTCACAGAGCGGCCAAGTGCGATCTCCGCCATTAACCGTGCCGAGGCGTTCGTCGTCAGCATATTCCGATTTTCGCCTTTGTATTTTCGAAACTGTTGCTCAACTCCATAAGCGTCTTCGCAGTGCGTTTTTTGATTCACATTGATATTTGTGTAACCCATAGACGAAAAATATCGGTTCATGCGGTTTCGCCGTTTTGACCAGATCTCAAATTCCCGTTGCGGTAATTCCGCGCCGCTCGAAGTATCGGTCAAAACATCGACGATATACTGCGTGGCTTCGTTCGAAGAATCGATGATCATGTCGCGAAGGCCTCGTTCGAGCTCCTTTGTCATAACGAGCTTTCCATCTTCGATCTGCTGGAAAAGGGCGGCCATGTAGAACGCCTTTACTACGCTCGCCGGATAGATATTTTCCTCGCCGCGGAAGCTGGCAGATCGCAAGTTCGCAGGGTCGGTCATATCGATCAGGCTGACCGCGATCTCGTCCTCTTTAAACTCTCCCACGGGACGCGATTCAATTAGTTCTCGAACTATACTAGCGAGTGATTCGCTCAACTCCGTTGAGGCGTTGACCTCCAGTGGTTTATAACCGTTGGGCTTCACGATCTCCTTTCCAGACGGTACCGATTGAGCGTGCACACTCGGTACAAGAACCGACAATGCGGCAACACAAAGCAAGAGGGCTAGACGAGTGAAATGCATTATTTGGGTACTTTTCTTTACCGGAACCGATTTTCAGAGTATAAACGAAAAGCATCTTCCAAAGAAACGAAACCGAAATATTAATAAATGTCAGAAGAAAAACTTGTTCGTGGTATCGGCCGCTGGGATCTCACCGCAATTGCGATCAACACGATCATCGGCACTGGAATTTTCATTCTCCCGGCGCGTGCCGCGGGTCTGATCGGCGACTTTAGCCTGATCGCGATCGCTGTTTGTGCGGTCATTACAGGCGCGATCGTTCTTTGTTTTGCTGAAGTTTCGAGTCGCTTTGACGTGACCGGCGGAATGTATTTATACGCACGCGAGGCGTTCGGGCCGCTGGTCGGGTTTGAGGTCGGATGGCTCTATTGGATCGTCCGCGTCGCCACTTATGCCGCAAATTGCAACGCATTCCTGATCTATCTTGGCTTCTTTTATCCTGAGGCAAATCAGGGTTGGATACGCATTCTGATAATTTTGCTTGTTCTGCTCCCGATGACATTGATCAATCTGATCGGCGTTCGAGAATCAACGATACTCACAAATGTCTTTACGATCGGTAAACTGCTTCCATTGCTCGTCTTTGTCGGTATCGGCATATTTTACATTGAGCCGTCAAACTTGAAGTTCGATACGGTTCCGCAATACTCAAATTTTGCGGCCGCCGTTCTGTTGCTCATTTACGCATATGTCGGGTTTGAAGCCGCGGTTATCCCTGCCGGTGAATCCAAAGATCCGAAACGCGATCTTCCATTCGCACTTTTCGTCGCTCTCGGCGTTTGCACGGTGCTTTATATTTTGATACAGCTTGTCGCTCTCGGAACGTTGCCGGGCCTTGCCGATTCGAAAACACCATTAGCCGATGCCGCGGTTAACTTCCTCGGTACCGCCGGTGCTGCATTCATCGCGGTCGGTGCGTTGGTCTCGATACTCGGAAATTTGAACGGCGGCTTTCTCGCTGCTTCACGACTCCCGTTTGCGATGGCCGAACAAAAGGAACTTCCGCAAATAATTGCTCAGACACATCAGCGATTTCGAACGCCTTACATTTCGATAATTTTGACATCGATCGTCATTCTCGCAATGACCATCTACAGCAGTTTTTTTACCGCCGTTGCGATCGCCACGGTGACGCGGCTTTTGGTTTACGCAACAACCTGCCTGTCGTTGCCGGTCTTCAGAAAGCGTTCGAATTCGCCCGATGCAAAGTTTCAGAGCATGCTTGGAATTCCGGCAACTATCTTGTCGATCTTACTCATCGGCTGGCTACTGACGGACGAAAGAGTGTTGAACGAGAGCCTTCCGATCTTGATCGCGATCGTGATCGGAGCGGTGATCTTTGCAGCGTACCGATTTTTAGGCAACCCGAAAGCCGACTCCGGATTATAACCAAACGGAGGATCTGAGAATGAAAAAACTCTCTTGATCGTAGCGATCTATTTGTTTGGGGTTAGTGCAGGTTTTGCACAGGCTATCGAGAACGCGAGCTGTTCGACGATCGGATATATTTCACCCAACGGCACCGTCGAGACTGCTAGCCGTTCGACGCTTGGCTACATCAATTCGAACGGCACGATCGAGAATGCATCGAGGAGTACGCCTGGCTACATTCGCGAAAATGGAACGGTTGAGAATGCGAGTCGATCGACCATCGGCTATTTGAATTCGAATGGAATGGTTGAGAACAGTTCGCGTTCTACCATCGGTTATGCGAAAGGAGTTAGCCGAGAGCACGCCGCGATATTCTTCTTCTTTTTCTTCCAACCAAAGAAATAATTTTGCCTAGTTGAAGACCGATTCTCCGAGTATATTTTCGCGAATATCTTTTATCGTATCGTTCAGAGTTTCCTGCGCGTCCCGAGGTGTAAACCCAAGCTCTTCCTCGGCTTTCGTAGAATCTAAATACCAGAAGTGCTCGGCCTGCTCTACCTCATTAGAGGCGACCGGCGACGTTCTTCCCCAATTCTTAAAAACCGATTCGATCATTGACGAACCCGCCACCGCGAGTTTCTTCGGCATCTTTAGCATCGGCGCCGAAATGCCCGAAAGTCGTGCTAGCCGCCCGAAGAAATCCGCAAACGTCATATTCGCCGAGCCGAGCAGATACTTTTCCTGATGTTTCCCTTTTTCGACCGCAGCAATAAATGCAGCCGCTGCATCGCGTGTATCGACAATACTAAGACCCCCGCTCGGGCAATACGGTATCTTTTTTCCAAGAAAATCCAGAACGATCTTCGTCGAACTCAACCTTTCATCGCCCGGTCCTAGAAGAAGCGTTGGATTCATTATCACAAGCTTGCGTCCGCCACCGTCGAAATTATCGAGCGCCGCTCGTTCCTGGTAATACTTCGAAGCATAATAAGCCCACTGCGTGAGCACATCGACGGGCTGCGGGAATGTTTCGTCGAAGATCTGTTCGTCTTCGCTCACGGCGACTGTCCCACTAGAGGAAGCCAGAACCATCGTTTGAACGCCAGCTTCGGTCGCAGCTTCGCATAAAATTCGTGTCCCTTCTACGTGGATCTTGTTCATCGCCGCCGCGTCACCATTGTCACGCGACACCTTTCCGGCAAGGTGAAAGATCGTCGAGACATTCGCAACTGCAACCGCTGCATCTTCACGGCTCGTCACCGATCCAACGGCCGCCTCGACACCGGCATCGGTCATCCACTCGGGGACGGCCGACGCCATGACGCGAACGTTTGTCGCCTCCGATTCCAGCAATTGCCGCACTATCTCAGCACCAAGAAATCCGGTCCCGCCGGTGATCAGTATCTTCTTTTCAGTTTTAGCTAACGCTTTTTTCTTCGCCATTTGTAGGAACCTTTACACAGAGTGCACAGAGGTCACGAAGTAAACCTCAATAATCCTCTGTGATTTCTGTGAACTCTGTGGTGACTCTTACCGTCCATTATTCTCCAATCAAGATCGGGTCGCCGAACCCAAGTTCTTTCAAACGCGGCAGTTGTGTCTTGGCGTCGCCGACGACGAGCCAGATCATTCGGTTCGCGTCGAAGTATTTGCTCGAGAGCGACTTGATCTGATCGATCGTCATTGACCGCACGATCTGCTCACGCTGTTTTACATAATCGCTTTTCCATCCGTACTTCGATATGTTGTTGAGCATTCCAAGCTTGGCTCCGGCAGTTTCGAATGTGCGTGCGTTACTCTTGATCAAAAATCCTTTTGTTGTAGCAAGATCGGCATCGGAATAATTTTTTCCGTAGTCCTTTAAAATTCTCTTGATCAATTCTGTCGATTCAAGCGTTACATTGCTGCGAACCCCACTCGAGATAGTAAACGGTCCAACGTAATTCGTTCCGCCAAAACCCGATCCGATCCCGTAGGTATAGCCCTTACCTTCGCGAAGCTGCTGCGTCAGTTGCGACGCAAAACCGCCGCCGCCGAGGATGTAGTTGGCGACAGATGCCGGATAGAAATCTTTATCCGTGACCGAAAGTGCCGGGTAACCGATTCTCAATACGGACTGAGACGCGTTCGGCACATCGTAAAAATAGACCTGTGCCTTTGTTGGTGCGGTCGGCGGCTTGATCGCGGGAATCTCAACTTTCTTTGCTTTCCAGTTCTTTGCCAAACTGCTGAGCGGGGCGGTGACGGCCGGTTTACCCAGCGAACCTACGACGTGCATTCTCGAAACCGACGGCGAAAAGCTTTTAGCGTAAAACGCCTTTAGGTCCTCGATCGTGATCGCATTTACAGATTCGACCGATCCAAGCGGATTCCGCGAATAGATGCTGTCCTTGCCATAGATCAACTTGTTGTATTGATTTTGTGCGATCGCATTCGGGTTTGCCTCCTGTTGCTTGATCTGGCTTATCGCAGCCTCTTTGGCAAGAGCAAATTCATCCATGTCCCAACGCGGATGCAGCATCATCTCCTCAACTATCGCCATAGTCGCCGCATAATTCCTGGCCAAGGTCGTTCCCGAGATCACGATCTCTTCTTTGCCAGCACTTATGTCGATCGCGGCGCCGAGTTGCAGAATCGCTTCTTCCAGTTCAACGGGTGTTCGCTTAGCGGTTCCTTCGTTCATCAACTCGGCCGTAAGATTTGCAACTCCGACCTTGTTCAAGTCTTCCAAAAGCTGGCCGCCGGCGATCTGGATATTGAATTGAACTAACGGAACTTCCGCATTTTCAATTCCCAGAATGCGAACACCGTTGGCGAGCTTTTGCTCCCAGATCGTCGGAACCTTGAACTGCGGCTCTGTGCCGTACGGCGGTTCAATGCTCCGGTCGAAAGAAGAAGGAGTCTTCGGATATTCTGCCGCGGCCGAGGCATCGACCTCATCTTCGGCACCTTGAACGATCGGCTCTTCGACAACTGCAGCTTTGGTCGAACCTTCAAGCGCAAGAGTCGTTTTTCCTTTCGGCACAAAACTCGTTGCGACAAAATTCTTGCCCTTAATGTACTTGTCATAAACGCGAGTAACATCAGCGGGTGTGACAGCGAGAATATTTTGTATATCTTTTTCGATACAGCCCGGATCGCCAGCGAAAATGCTGCACTGTGCAAGTTGAGCTCCCTTGCCCAACACATTGGAAAGTGAACCGTAAAATTCGGTCTCCTGCCCTGCCTTGATCCGGTCGAGATCTTTCTGCGAAATACCTTCTTTTTCAAAACGTCCAAAAGCCACGCTTATCCCTGCGGCAACTTCATCAAGATCTTTATCAGGAAACGCTCGAACCTCTAGCTGCATCTGGCCTGCTAGCTCGGACGTGTATGAATACATTGCCGCGTCGTCGGTCAGTTTCTTTTCCTCAACGAGCACCTTGTAAAGCGGAGCTTTCTTGCCTTCTGACAAATACGTTGAAAGGACGGCCAGAGCGTATGAATCGGGATGGTACTGTTCGACCGCCGGCCACGCCATTGTAAGTTCCGGCAAACGAGCCAAATTGTCCCCGTGATAAAGCTTGACGGTCTTTGCAACAACTCCCGAACGCTTAGGCTGTAAATCGATAGGCTGACCGCTTTTGATCTCACTGAAATATTTCTCAACCCATTTCTTTGCCTGGACCGTGTCGAAATCGCCTGCGACCACGAGCGTCACATTGTTCGGCACGTACCACCGTCGGAAAAACTCTTTGACGTCGCTGAGCGTTGCCGCTTGCAGGTCTTCTAGCGACCCGATCACCTGCCAATTGTACGCATGATCTTCCGGGTACAACGCCTTGTCGATGACGTACTGTGTATGACCGTATGGTTGGTTATCGACGCTCTGCCGCTTTTCGTTCTTGACGACCTGTTTCTCTTTCTCGACCACTGCATCGGTCACGGTGTTGATGAACCAGCCCAGCTTATCAGCCTCGGCCCAGATCATTTTCTCAAGCCCATCGTTCGGCACGGTCTGCAAATAGTTCGTGCGGTCGCGGCTCGTTGAGCCATTCGCACCTGAACCGCCGATTTGGGCCGAGAGCTTATCGAGCCCGCCTTTTCCCAGATTCTCTGATTCCAAAAACAATAAGTGCTCAAACATATGAGCAAAGCCAGTACGTCCGGCTTTTTCGCGTGCGGATCCGACATGCGCGGTCAGGTTTACCGCGACGATTGGATCGGAACGATCAATGTGAAAGACCACATTGAGCCCGTTCGGCAATGTGAACTTTTCAAATTCGATCCGCAATGGCGCTTTCACGGCAGCCTTCTGCGCGGACACCGGAAAGGAAAAAGAAACTATGACTGCTATAAGAAGGACTGAAATTGCTTTTTTCATAATGTTTGAAACCGGGTTCGAATACTTTTCTGTCTTTATATTCTACGGATGAATTCCGTCTAAAGTTTTGATTCCGCTAATCGATGTTTTTTCTCCAAAGATTTTTACTGCAATAATGATAGTTTTTTTAGATACGCTTCGCATTAGTAGGTGGATGCCGAAAACGGCTTCCTATTTTATTAGTAAAGGAGTAATTATCATGAAGAAAACTGCAAATCGAATTAAGAACGCTATGGGTTTCACCCTTATCGAACTGCTCGTCGTTTCGGCAAGCGTTCCGGTTCTTATCGGACTTCTGCTTCCTGCGATCCAGAAATAGGTCGCGGAACTGAACCCTCCCTAAGGGCGTAGATCTGCGGCAACGTGGGTCTACGCCCTTTCCAATATCTATTCATCGATCACAGGTTCGTGCTTTCGCGTTTTCCTTCGCTCAGCTTTCCACTGTTTTCTAACGGCCGCAACGTCAAATTTATCTCGTTTACCGTCGCGCATATTTTTGACCTCGTGTTCGACGCGCGCCGCGATCAAGCGATACGCCTCGGTATTCGGCACGCCATCGGTCATCGCTTTCAACTCGTCGTATTCGAGAAAATGGCCGACCTTCGCACCGACCTTTGCCCCGATGCTGCTTCCTTTTGGCAAGATGGTTCCTTTTGGAAACGCCTGATAAGTTCCCCAAATATAGATCGGCAAAATGCCGATCTTTTGGTTCAATGCCAGATACCCAATGATCGGTTTGAACTCTGCGATCTCGCCTGATTCTTGCCGACCGCCTTCCGGGAAAATGAGCGCATTGTAGCCCTCGTTCAAGATGCGTGTCACGTGCCGCAGCGATTGTCGCAAACTGCCCGTCCGCTCGATCGGCACAAGCGTCGTGAAGTTGTTCATATATGCACGCTTGTATTTAGTATCGAACCAATAATCCGCTGCCGCAACCGCAACCGTCTGTTCGGCAACGCCATCGCCGAGAGCTTTCTTCACCAAGCCTGTATCGATATGCGACGTGTGATTCGGGGCGACGATGAAATTCACGTGTTGCGGCACATTTAATTCGCCCTCGATCCGCGTGTCTAGCACACCTTCATAGAGCGTGTTCTGTGCAAGATCGACAAGCGAATTTCCGACTCGACGAACTATACCCGGAATGTGTATTTCTTCTTCGTCTTTTTTCTCGTCAACTTTTGGTTCGTCAATTAGCCGTTTCGACTTATCGACACGCTGTACCGCCGACAGCAATTCGCGAACGGACTGGACCTCGTTCAAAGTATCGGGCGAGAGAACGCGGCCGCCCGCATCTTCGACCGCAGCTTGAAGTTCGACGAACATCAAGGAATCAAACCCTAGATCGCTCAATCGGTCTTCGATCGCAATGTCCGAGAGCGGGCGGCTCGAAACCGTTGCGACGACCTTTCTGATCCAAAGCAGATTATCGTCACCCTTTGATTCGACAGCATCTTTCGTTTTCTTGCGGTTACGATCTTCGAGCACTTGCAACATCTCGACGACCTCGGGCCGTTTCACTTTTCGCGTTGCCGTTCGAGGCAATTCGAACGGCGTGATATGCATTAACTTGACGCGTTTAAAGAACGGAATTCCGGCTGAGACTTCGCGGAAATAGTCTTCGATCTTCTTGTTCGCCTCGGCCCGGGTCAACGAGATCTCATGCTCGTAATCCGGCACAACGAGCGATGCGATCTTCTCGCCGCCGTCGTCATCCGGCAGGCCAACGATGCTCATTTCCTTGATAAAACCGGACTTGCTGTAAATGTCTTCGATCTCGTCGGGATAGATATTCTTACCATTCGAATCGATGATCACGTCCTTCGAACGACCGACGATAAACAAATTTCCGTCATCATCGAGTTTTCCAAGATCGCCTGTTTTTAACCAACGGTCGTGCAGCACGGCTTCGGTCGCCTCATCGTTATTGTAATAACCGAGCA
Source organism: Pyrinomonadaceae bacterium (assembly GCA_041744555.1). Lineage (GTDB taxonomy): Bacteria > Acidobacteriota > Blastocatellia > Pyrinomonadales > Pyrinomonadaceae > OLB17. The sequence continues at coordinate 3,036 of JBGTKQ010000029.1, read as the reverse complement.
TCACATTCTGACCGCGTGCGACGACCTCACCAACGCCATTGTCATCTGGATTCTCGATCTTGACCTCGACCCCCGGAAGCGGTTTTCCAACGCTCCCGCGAAGCAATTTATTGCCCGGCCGAGCAACCGTCAAAACCGGTGAAGATTCCGTCAGCCCGTACCCTTCCAATACGGTAAAGCCCAATCCGTGCAGATCTTTTTGCACTTTTTCTGACAACGCAGAGCCGCCGGAGATCAGATACCGCATCTTTCCGCCAAGCCCTTGATGGATCGGGAAAAAGACGATCGGGCCGAGATTGAACGGCGTGTTATCGCGGATCCAAGCGTTAAATTCGATAACGTTATCAGCGAGATCGGCGATCCAATCACCGCGTTCGCGAAGCCGTGTTTTGATCCGCCGATGCAGCATTTCCCACAAAGCCGGGACGCCGACCATTCCCGTAACATGGCTCTTCTCCATGGTTCGCGAAAGGTCCTCGGCGGTAAGTTCGTTTAGATATGTTATCTGCGTTCCGTTCGAGAACGGCGTCAGGAATCCGGCCGAAAATTCGAACGTGTGGTGCATCGGCAAGACCGACAAAACGCCGTCGGTAAGATCCATATCGAGCACGCTCGACAACATCGACATCATGTTCGTAAAGTTCTTGTGCGACAGCATCACCGCCTTTGGCTTGCCGGTCGTGCCGGACGTAAAGATCAGCGATGCAACCGCGTTCCCAAGCACTTTCGGCGGAAGCAAAGCAAGCCGCTTCGATTCCTCAATCTCATCGGTCATTTCGAAGATTTCGTCGAATGTCCAAACATTAACTGTCAGCTCGGCTTCTTTGAACTTAGCGACAAGATCAGCATTCTCCGCGGCTAGCTTCGGCGAGATAACGATCGCCGAAGCCTCGCCGGCCTTGGCAAAGTTGATTATCTCCTCAACCGAACTGGCCGGGTCGATCGGTATCGCCGTCGCTCCTGCTTTCAAGATGCCGAAATAGGTCATTCCCCATTCGGGCATGTTGTTTGAAAACAGGATCACGCGGTCGCCCTGCTTGATGCCGTTGTGTGCGAGAAAACCTGCCGCGCGAAGCGTCAGTTCGCGAACGTCATCGAACGTGTATTGTTCCTTGCGGCCATTTCGCTCAATGCGCATTGCGACGCGCGTCGGGAAACGCTTGACGGAAGTATCGAAAAGATCAAGCAGATCCTTGTATGTGTAGGAGCGTTTCTCGACGGCCTTGAGCTCTTCTTCAAGCGTCGGCAACACCCATTTCCGCATCCCCGGAAAATGGACGTTCAGCCAATAGTCGTACCAATCGAGCCGTTCGGGATACCACGGCAGCAGCGATTTCTCTTTCTCCTTAATGACCGATTGCAACGCTCGAACGTTATCCGAACGATAAAGATATTCGTTATCGATCATGAACGGTTTGAACATCCGAAACGCATCCATCGTGTCCTGCGTGGCCTGTTTGAAATCTTCAGTAGATTTTTTGAGATCGGAAATGATGTTGCCGATCCGCCCGCCGCCCCAACGAGGTGTCGCACGATCCATCAAATTATCGGCGCGTTTCGCTAAACGATTCAGCATCGGCGCCGACGTGATCTCATACGTCCGCTGCTTGACCGGAATGGCCTCGACCATTCCGGCAAGCTTGTTTACCAACTTGTTGCCGCTTTCTTTTTCCTCAAAGTGCTGGCGTTTGTATAGTCCGACAAGCCCGACGATCCGCTTCATATCGTTCGGGTTTGAATCGCCCGACGACGCCTGGAAAACAAGCGGCGGATTGTCATCAACAAGCGCGTTCATCGCCGCACCGAGAATCGCTCCCGACACCATATCGACGGGGATAATATCGAGGATCAGTTTTTCGTTAACGGGAATGATCGGCTGTCCGCGAAGCGCGATCAGTATCAGCGGCGCGGTCGTCGTAAAGCCCTCGTTCCAGCCCGGAAACGGATATTGATTTGACGATTCGACGATCGACGGACGCACGAGTGTTTTCACGATATCGTCCTGCTGAGCGATGATCTGCTCGGCGAGCGATTTCGAATAAGTGTAAATATTCGTCCAACCCCAATACTCTGCCCGCTCGGCACCAAGCTCGGTCGTCCGCTCGCGGATCCACATCTTGCGTTCGCGGAAGATCGCCGATTTTAGTTCGCCTTCGTCGTCCGGATCGCGGCCTTCTTCGATAAATCGATTTCGAGCCTGTTCGCGAAACTTGGCCGCTTGAACAGCATCGTCAGCTTCCTGGCGTGCCTGTTCGCTCAAACGTGCACAATCCTCGACCTCGCGGTTTACGTCGAAAACCGTTCCTTTTAATTCTTCTTTTCTTGGGAAATATCCGACGACCGTTTCATTTTCCCAGATCGCCCCCGAACGTTTTCCGGCAACGAAACAAGTCGAAACATGAACGAGCCGCGGCTTCTTCATCATCCGCGCGAGTTTGATGATGTTGTTCGACCCGACGACATTCGTGCGTAATGCGCTCTCGAGCGGCGGGTTGAACGTAACATTTCCGGCACCGTTGATAATGATGTCGGTATCCTTCATTATCTTCGCCGCTTCTTTTTGGTCGAGTCCGAGATATTCGTTTCCTACATCTCCATTGACCGGTACGACCTTCGACCGGATGAAATCCTCAAACCCATCGCCGTACTTTTCGCGCAGCGGATCGAACGTTGGCGACGTAACAATGCTCGTCCAAAACCGTGTCTTCGATTCATTCTCGTCCCGCGCCCGAACCGTCGCATATACCTTCCCGATATCCGGAAAATTATGCAGCAGCATCGACAGCGTAACCTTCCCGACAAACCCCGTCCCGCCGATAAAGAAGATCGTCTTACCCTTAAATATTTCTGTTGGTGATAATTTCATTTAACTTGCTCTTGAACTAACCAGACGATTCATTTCTTCTGTTCCTTCAGAATTAATTGCCAGTAGTAACTATCCGCCAACCTATTGTTGAAATCACGCCGAAATAATTCCTTTCCTGATTTCTTTTTCGGCCAAACAAGGTCGAAAAACTGCCAGGCTAAGTCTTCGTT
>JBGTKQ010000028.1:0-15719 GCA_041744555.1 Pyrinomonadaceae bacterium | reverse complement strand
GCTGTTTGGTGTAAAAGTAGCGATCCATGTTCTCCTGATTTGCGAAATACTTCTTTCTACTTGCCGCGCCGGCGACCCATTGCCAACTGATCGAGTTGCTGGCCCAATCACCGTCGAGCAAGTGGTAATACATCCAGCGAGCAGGAACATTCCAATGACTTCTTGCAACATTGCACGCTACAGCCGCGACGTACATTCGAGCGTGATTATGCATGTAACCCGTCTCGTAAAGCTCCGCGATCGCATCGTCGATCGCATTTATGCCGGTTTCTGCGTTCACTATCGCCGAAGAAATTTGCGAGTTACCAACGTCGGTCTGTGCAAATCGAAGGTCTTTATTGATCGCGTCGCCCTTCGCTTGCCAAACGCGTTGATAATATTCGCGCCAAGCAAGCTCCTGAATGAACTTCAAAATGTGCTGCGGCTCGTAGCCTCGTGATAGCGTCCGGTCAAGCACATACTTCGTCGAGATAACGCCCCTTGAGATATATGGCGAGAGCCGCGTTACAGCACCATCAACAAAATTGCGCGTTCGCGCATACTTCGCCGGATCGACAGTTTTGACCCGGTCGATTATCGATTCCATATCCGTCGGGAATTCTAGCTGCGTTTTTGCGTTCTTCATTCGAAGAATGCAATTCGCACGGGAGAGAGTTTGGGTTTCGCAAGGTATATGAACGCCTTAACTAAAATTTGTTATTCTTATATTGTGACAAAACATATAAGAGCAAATCTTTCTTGCACGCTGCTTGCTATCATCTTTCTGCTTCAGCCGGCTAGCGCAAACGATCCGCTGTTCAAAACCGAGCCGTTGATCCGCATTGGACTTTCGACGAATTCGGGTTCGTTGACTATCACGACGAGCGACTCGCAGCTGGTCGCATTTTCGCCGGAAGAAGCGAGCAGGAACCTTGCGACAAATCGTGTGACCGTTTCGGCGAGAGCGTATCGCCCCGACGTGGTCGAACAATACATTTTTGAATTGCAGAATTTCGCGACGGCGGACGAAGCGACTGTGGCGGCGGAATCCGTTCGCCAAGAAACCGGTGAGACCGCACTTGTCAGCATCGATCCGGGAAAGAATTTGTGGCGCGTTTGGATCGGCGAACCGAAAGAGTCTAAAGAAGATGCCGATGCCTTTAAGGCAATACTCGCCGAGAAAGGCTTTGAAGATGTCGTGATCGTAACCGAAAAGAAAACGGTTCATTCGGACGACGCGGTTGCTCTTTCTCGCCAGATCCGGACGGCGGGAAAATCGGATGTCCGCAGTATTGTAAAGTCAACTTCGTCCAGCCAGCCTATCGGCCCGGACATTGTATCCACGAACTTGCGGGAAGTGATCATAAATGGTGCAAGCGAAGCCGCTAAGTATGCCTCGTTGAAAGCTGTTTCATTTGGTTCATTCAATGAACGCGCCGTTCCGGTTCGGCTCAACGGAAAAGAGTATCGCGGAAGGATCGAGGTATTTGTAAACGCAAATGGATCGCTTACGGTCGTCAATGTAGTTCCGATCGAGGACTATCTGCTTGGCGTCGTTCCGGCAGAACTTTCGCTGCCGAACCTTGAGGCTCAAAAGGCACAGGCCGTTGCGGCTCGAACATACGCGATAGCAAACATCGGCGGCTACGGCACCAAAGGTTTTGATATGGTTCCGACCATTTGGTCGCAAGTTTACAAAGGCGTTTCGATCGAAACAAAGATGGGAACACAGGCTGTTCGCGAGACAGCGGGCATGGTAGCAATGCACGGCGGCAAGCCGATAATGGCATATTTCACATCTACTTGCGGCGGCCGGACGGAGAATTCCGAGAACGTTTTCGATCACGCTGAGCCTTACCTTCGCGGCGTCGAATGTTCGCTAGAGGGACGAAAACATTTCGAGCCGTTTTCGATTAAGACGGTCCGAAAGCCTGCACGGCTTCGGGACGGTGCGAACGTCGAACTTGCACGGCTAATGTCCTTATTCGCGGTCAACGGTTTTACATTGAACACCGCCGAGATCACCGATGAATGGCTTGAAGGGCATCCGACCGTTGGTGAAACATCCAATTGGCTGAATCGAGTCGCTGCACGCTTCGGTAAACCCTTTCCAAATGTTACTAAAGAGTCGATGAAGCCACTTGAACTCGCTCGGTTCTTGGCGAGCTTTGCTTATGGCCCCGGCGAAGCCGATACGCTGTTGAGCGATTCTGATATCACTTACCATCTTTCGTTTGATGATGCCGCCGAGGTGCCCAAGGAGCATCGTGCCGAACTCGCGATGCTGATCAGAGACGGACTATTTGCGCTCCGGCCCGATCACACGCTTCATCCGAACAAGCCGTTCTCCAGAGCTGAGTTTTTGCGGCTCATACGTCAAATTTTTGAAAAGAAAAAATGGATGCCTGTTTTGCAATCCGGAACGTCCAGGCCGACAGTTGATGGGAAATTGGTCTTGCGAGTTGGTCGAACCGATCGTCCGATGGACGTTCGTCCGGATGTTTTCTTGTTCAGAAAGTATGGCGAAGTTTCTTATTCGATAAAGGAAGCATTTCTGCTTGGCAGCGAGGGAGTTGAGTTTCAAACCGATCCGACCGGAGCCGTTCTTTTCCTTGAAATAACTCCGACGCAGACGCCGACCGTTGCCGAAAATATGTCGCCCTTTACGAATTGGCGCGAATCGCTTTCAGCCGGTGCCGTACAGCAAAGGCTCTCGCGATATGTTCGTGGCATCGGTACGCTTTACGATGTGAATATCAAGCAAAAAGGCTATTCGCGCCGTGCGTCCGAAATCGAGATCATAGGTTCGAACGGCACAAAAACGCTAAAGGGAGGAAAGATCCGTTCGGCACTTCGGCTTCGCGAACAGCTTTTTGTAATGGATAAACGCTATTCCGGCAATACCGTGACGAACTACACTTTCATCGGCCGCGGCTGGGGCCATGGCGTCGGGATGTGTCAGTACGGAGCCTACGGGCTTGGCAAGATGGGTGTCAAATACGATGCGATAATTAAGCATTATTATACCGGCGTTGATGTAGCAAAAGCTTACTAGCGTTCGTAATGTCGCAAGTTCTGCGCGTCGCTCACTTTCGCAAGTTTCTTATCAAAAGTGCCGAGTGGCTGATGACCAGCGTCTCGAGCGATCTCGAGTATCAAGCAGTCGGTAAACCGAAGCGAAGGACTTTCCTTATAATGACCGAGAGCTGCGCTAACAACCTCATGCTTTTGAAGTGTTACTTTTTCTCCCGACATCAGCATCTCGATCGCGTCGATGAGATCGGCATGGCTTAAGGCGTAAACTGATTCTAAAACCCACATCGTCTCCGCGAGAACCAGATGCGAGACCCAGGCTCCGTGCAAAACAAAAGCCTCAGCTAAAGCGACCTGCTCATCGTCGTCCCTTGCGAGCAATCGGACCAGTACGCTTGTATCAACGGCCCTCATAACGATCTCGCATATTCTTCGTTATTCCATCTTTCAACTCTTCAAGGCTCTTACGTTCGGGTTTCACCTTAAAGATCCTTTTATGGATCGACTCGAAACTATGCTGAGCAACACGACGGACGAAGATTCCATTGTCATCCTCATCCCATTCAAGTACAGAACCGGTTTCAAGGCCAAGTTTTCGTCTAATCTCAGCGGGAACTGATATTTGGCCTTGGGTGGTTAATCTTGATCGAGCAATGACCATGGTTGAATTATAACCATTACCCGGGGTAATGAACAAGGAAAATCTACGGTACTGATCGATGACCGATTCGCGGAGTTTGTTTTTCTTGATGTAACAGACTGAAATCGAACAATTAAGGCAGATTTTCATTGACGCACAAGGTGTAAACATTGTTTAATGATGTTAGGCGCTTGGCCTGCCTTTCTTTCCCTCGCCCATTCAATGCGTTTCCCGAGACTTTTCCTCATCGGTATCCTTGTATCCTCAGCCCTAGCTTCTTTTGCAGGCGGCTCGGATCAATATCGCTTTGATACTTGGACGACCGACAATGGACTTCCGCAAAACGGCGTACGAAATGTTACGCAGACTCCGGATGGCTACCTTTGGTTTACAACGTTTGATGGCCTCGTTCGGTTCGACGGACTCCAATTTACAACTTTCAACAAAAGTAACACCAAAGGGATAATCAACAACCGCTTTACAGGTTTGTTTAGCGATACGGATGGAACGCTTTACGCAACGACGATGGAGGATGGAGTTCTAACGATCTATCGCGAGGGCGTGTTCATTTCCTACTCGTCGGATCAAGTTCCCGGCAACTACATCATCCGTTTCGAAAGATCAACCGATGGCGATCTGCGCTTTCTCGTCGAGGACGAAGATCGGACCGCAAATAGCTGGTATCGAATCGTCAATAGCGAGTTTGAGTTCGTCGAAAAGCAAGATACGCGATCATACGACCGGATCATTACCGGTCGGAGCGGCACTATTTGGACGTTAAGCTCATTCGGTGTCACCGAGACGAAGAACGGCTCGACGAACTTTATCCCACTTGACCTTACTAACGATGTGTTTCGGTCCGATGTTTTTGAAGATAGTTCGGGAAACCTGTGGATCGGGGAGAACGATATTCATCAGATCAAGGACGGAACTGTAACTACATATGGCGAAAATACCGGGCTGCCGCCTAATGTTTACTTTACCGGATTCTGGGAGGAAGCCGATGGAAGTATCTGGCTTTCAAGCGGTCGGTCACCGGTTGGCGTTGTCGGGCTTATACAGATCAAAGACGGAAAACTGATGCTGTGGGGCAAAGACGCCGGCCTTAATAGCAGCACGATCTTTGGCGTCTTTATGGATCGCGAAGGAACGGCTTGGCTTGCCACAGATCGCGGCCTAAGCCGGCGACGCAAGCAAATAATTCAGGGCTTTAGCACGCAGGACGGAATTGATCACTCCGAGATCTACCCACTTTTCAAAGACCGCGACGGAACGATCTGGCTTGGTTCAACGAAAGGTCTATCGACCTACCGAGACGGAAGATTCGAAGCGGTCGAACTTACCGATCCGCCAAATACGCCCATTGAAAGGAGCTGGAAGAAAGGCCGGATGTCGGTCCAGTCACTTTGGCAAGACTCGAACGGAAAGATCTGGGCAGGTCTGAACGGCGGTATTTTTATTATCGAAGGTCGCACGGCCGAAATGATCCACGATGATTCCCACGTCGTCGCGATCAAAGGTGATCGAGAAGGAAACGTCTGGGCGGCAACAAACAAAGGTCTTCTTCGATTCAATGGATACAAAGTAACTGCAAGGTATGCGACCGCCGAAGGTTTACCGAACGAGTTCATGACTCTGATCTTCGAGGATTCGAAGGGCGCTATATGGTTTGGCGGTTATGGCGGTTTAAGCCGATTCGTGAACGGCAAGTTCATCAACCTTACGAAACACGACGGACTCGCTGGAAACTATGTTCGGACCGTCTACGAAGACCGCGATGGGACCCTCTGGATCGGAACCTACGACGAAGGCATGAGTCGTTTCAAGGACGGCAAATTGGTCAACTTCAAAGAAGAGAACGGCCTCTATAACAGCGGCGTATTTGCCATCGAGGAGGACGAATCCGGGTTCTTTTGGATCAGCTCAAATCGCGGTATCTATCGCGTAAGCAAGAACGAACTTAACGAATTCGCCGATGGAAAGATCGCGAAGATAAACAGCGTCGGTTATGGCAAGGAAGACGGAATGCTTTCGACCGAGTGTAACGGCGGACGCCAGCCGTCAAGCCTTCGTGACACAGATGGCAAGTTCTGGTTCCCGACACAAGAGGGCGTAGCTATCGTCGATCCGACAGTAGAACGTCCAAACCCATTGCCGCCTTCAGTAGTGATCGAGAATGTACTGGTCGAACGTGAATCCGTTCCGTTTCGCGGCGGCACATCGATCGAGCCCGGACGGAAAGACCTGGAGATCCGATTTACAGGTATCAGCCTGATCAAGTCCGACCAGATAAAATTTCAATACAAGCTTGAAGGGCACGACGCCGATTGGATCGATACCGGCACGCGTCGAGCGGCATTCTATTCATACCTACCGCCTGGGTCTTATACCTTTAGGGTAAAAGCATCGAACAGCGATGGCGTCTGGAATGAGAACGGTGCATCGATGAAGATCGAACTTCGGCCATATTTTTACCAGACTTGGGCGTTTCTTCTCGCTAGCATTCTAGTTTCCGCATTGCTTCTACTCGCCGTCTGGAAGATTAGCGTGCATCAGCTTGAGGCACGCGAACGCCGGCTTGCACGGCTCGTCGCTGAGCGCACATCCGAGTTAGCACTCGCGAACGAGAACCTTAAGGCTCTCGCGAATTCCGACGGTCTAACCAAGATCGGAAACCGACGACGCTTCGAAAGTTTTCTTTCTGATGAATGGCACCGTGCGGTTCGTTTTAAGAACGAGATATCTCTCGTGCTTCTCGATATAGATCATTTCAAGGCGTTCAACGATACGTATGGACACCATGCCGGCGATGAATGCCTTCAAAAAGTAGCCGAAGCTCTTGCCGAAACCATCAAGCGTCCGACCGACCTTGTTGCCCGATTTGGCGGCGAAGAATTTGCATTGGTGCTCGGCGGAACTGACGCTGCGGGAGCTCAAACTATCGCCGAACACGCCGTTCAAAACATTCGCGAACTTGATATTCCGCATCGCTCGTCGAGTACCAAGTCGTGGCTAACGGTAAGCGTCGGTATCGCCACCTTGATGCCAAACATTGACACCATAGAAACTGAGCTGATCCAAACTGCCGATCGCGCACTATACTCCGCCAAGACCAAAGGACGCGACCGCATCTTCGTTTTCGACCACTTCACAGGTCGGCCGGTAAATGCAGATGTTCTGGATCACGATGAGATCGAACTTGGTTGACCAACTGTCGTTTTAGGCGCACCAAAGATCTTCGTTTACAATGCTCGACATGGATACGTTCTCGGCCGCTCTTTTGCTTTTTTTGGTAATGGACCCGCTCGGTAACATTCCGCTTTTTATGACCACGCTCAAGAAGGTCGATGAAAAGCGGCAAAGATTTGTCGTGGTCCGCGAGCTGCTTATCGCATTCGCTGTTCTAGTAGGGTTTCTTTTCCTGGGCCAGTATCTTCTTCGGCTCCTTCATCTTTCGGAAACTGCTTTGACTACAGCGGGCGGGATCATCTTAATGATAATCGCGTTGAAGATGATCTTTCCGCGACGCGACAGTTCCTTAGAAGAAGACGTCGAAGGCGAGCCGTTCATCGTACCGCTCGCAATTCCTTACGTTGCAGGTCCGTCTGCGATGGCCACGGCATTGTTGCTAATGAGCCGCGAACCGACTCGTTGGCCTGAATGGCTCTTGGCGGTCGTGTTGGCGTGGTTTGCTTCGGCAGTAATTATCTATTTCTCAAGTTACTTCGCTCGATTCTTAGGTGAAAAAGGCCTCGTAGCGATAGAACGCCTGATGGGAATGCTGCTGATCACCGTAGCTGTTCAGATGCTCTTGAACGGCATCGCGGAATTCATAGCGCGTGCGCCGTCCGGCGTGCCGCCTTGAAACGGCTCATCACTATTCAGCTTCGGTACCTGCTCCGCGGCGAATAAACACACCGCCGTTGTCGCCAACTGCAGCCCCGACGGCCCGCGCCGTTCGCACAAGTTCGCTGTAAGGATTTTCGGCTCGACCAAATGGCCGCGTAAATATCCCACTAGCTGATTCTTCGGCCCGGTCGCTGCCAATGCGCCAAACCTGATAATGAAGATGTGGATGTGAACCGGCCGCTTTTGTGCCTGAATTTCCTACAAAGCCAATTGATGACCCGGGCTGAACCTGATCTCCGGGCCCGACCTGCGGCTCGGTATTGAGATGGGCAAAGTAATGCGCGAAACCCTCCGTGTCCTCAACGATCACAATATTGCCGCCAGCGTCCGACCACCCGCTACCGGTATTTATATTTCTTTCCCGTTGGCTTACCCATTGGCGGATTACTCGTCCTTCGACCGAACACACGACAGGTGTTCCCCGAGCCGTGCCGATGTCGATCGCATAATGGGCCGAGCGGCTTCGAACCCGGTCGGCGTTGAATCCATCGTAGAAATGAATTCTTGTTCCGGCATAAACGACCGGGAATGCTTCAAGTCTAAGTGGCATGTCATTTTCCCTCGCGATTATATTATAAGACGCATTGCCAAAACCAAATTTGCGCGTATTTGATCTAAGCTCGGCGAACAGAATCTACTGTTTGACGTTAGTAGCTCGTTTCGAACAAGCTTTGTTATCATTGCCGTGATCAGACATCAATTATTATGATGATCCGTTTTCTATTAATTGTTCTTGTGGGTTCATTACTGTCCACCTCTTCTCTCGGACAAAGTGTTACGCCAGCGGAAGCGAAGGGTTCGCAGACCGCTAAGGCCGGATTCAAGAATGAAGATGACATTGCAGCAAAGTTCGTTAGCTGGAAAACCGATGGCGATGCACAGAATTGGTTGCGAACGATGGGATATGATCCGCTGGATGTAACCAATGTCTCAACATCAAAGCCTAGCGGTGAAAAAACCGATGTGCGTGTTTTAGTTACGACGGTTAAAGGCACGGTCAGCCACGGAATTTCGATCAAATTAGTTAGCAGTGCGAACGGATTCAACCAGATCGACAAACGATGGCTGCGACAATACGCCGCCGCGTGGAGGATGCCTTCGGAAATAGTTGCGGCGTTGCGCTTGTATGTCGGTGAAGACCCGCCGAACCAACCATCGCGTGACCCAAAGCGGATGTACATCGATGAATTCGAACGAGAAATGCAGACTAAGATCGTCGATTTCTTCACGCTGAATAAAGAAATGATTGTGTCCGACCTGATTGAAGGTGATGGCCCCGACAGTGCAAAATGGTTTCTCGTAGCATGGAAAAATGCCGACAAACCAAAATGGACCTTGAAAAGCACCGTCGAAACGATGCGCTTTTTCTCCGAAGGCGGGGTTGAAATAACTCGAGCCGGGAACCTAAAGATCGGTCGGATCACAATGCAAAGAAAGGGCGGCGACGGCGGCCGCGAGACCGCAAAGATGCTTCAGTTCAAGCTAAATCCGACACAGCTCTTCGATGCGAAATAGTTCGACTTTTCTTATCAAACTATTCCTTGGCAACCATGATCGCCTTAATTTTTGAATAGGTTGAGTTTATTCGAACCATCATCGACTTCAGTAGCGATCGTTTATCCAAAGGCATTGCATCGGACGTATCTTGTAGTAACGAGACACCATATTTCTCCGAAACTCCATTCAATTCTTTTGAAGATTGTGCATACTCTTTGGCACCAGACGTCATAACCTTAACCATGTCTGAAACCAGATCTCTGTTTTGAACAAGTAGATCATTGAGTTGAACGCCCTTTATTCCTGCCCCGCCAAACTGTCTGGTACGCTGTGTTTCCGAAACATGGACCAATCCGAACATGTGATGAAGAAAATACTTCGTAAAGTTTGAATCTGGTGACAGATCGATACTTGCATCGGCTTTCAACACACGGTCAAGCTCACGCTCCATGAATCTAGATTTTTCCATTCCAACCGTGATTACCTCGAAAATATGAGGGTCCACATACTCTTTGACTCCCGCGATAGTATAGTCAGCCGTTGTGGAAGAAGAGGGTCGACTCGCGAACACGCCACTGCCCAGACCAAATTGGTCGAGACCCGGCCGGCGTACTTGCGGTTTGGGAGTAGGTGATGGAGTCGGTGGTGCTGGAGCTTGTGAAAATGAGGTCACGCAGGTCGCAACTGCGACAATTGCAAAGATTAGAGTCAAACGCTTCATTGATCTACCTAGTTTCTAAGTTGTATTCACGCAATCTCCGATAAAGCGTAGACGGCGAGATGCCGAGTAATTCGGCGGTCTTGCCGCGATGCCAGCCAGTCTTCTCTAGTGCTCCGATTATCTGTTGGCGTTCAACATCGCGAAGATTTGTGGACGAAGAATTGTGGAAGGAACCTACGCTGCTCGCCTGAGTGCTGCCGTTGTAGCTAACTGAAACTCTTGGGCCATCGATCTTGTTCAGAACTTCAGGCGGAAGCTCTCGTGTAGTTATACGACCATTGTCGGCAAGCAAAGCCGCACGTTCGATGCAGTTACGAAGTTGCCGGACGTTGCCCGACCAGGAATATGCGATTAAGGCTTCAAGCACAGGCTGCGTTAGTTCGGGCGGATTTGCTCCGCCAACTTGCTGCAATAGATGATGCGCAAGCGGTTCGATATCTTCGCGCCGTTCTCTAAGCGGCGGAATGTGTATGGAAAAGCTATTGATCCGATAAAGCAGATCGCTACGGAACAGACCTTCGGCGATCGCTTGTCCGGGATCTCGATTCGTCGCCGCGATCAGGCGAACATCGACCTCAACCTTTTTCACACCGCCGACTCTAAAGAACGTTTTGGTTTCAAGAGCTCTCAACAACTTAGATTGAAGCTGCGCCGGCATTTCCATTATTTCGTCCAGGAATAGCGTGCCTCCATCAGCAAGCTCAAGCAACCCCAACTTTCTCGTCCGTGCTCCCGAAAATGCACCCGCTTCATAACCAAAGAGCTCTGATTCGAGCAATGTATCTTGAAGGGCTGCGCAGTTTAGATCTATAAACGCTTTGTGTATTCGCGGGCTAAAACGATGTATCGCCTGCGCCACAAGCTCTTTTCCGGTTCCGGATTCGCCCGTGATGAGAACCGACGTTTCGGCGGGAGCTACTCGCTGAACAAGCCTTAACACCTCTTTCATCTGCGGTGATTCTGAGATGATGTCAGGCGTCGATTTTGTCGAACGAGCGATCTGTGCCCGTAATCGAAGATTATCTATTTTAAGCTGTTTCTTTTCTGCGGCCTGTGCGACCAGAGCGGCGAGTTCGGCCAATCGGTACGGCTTTGTTAGGTAATCATACGAACCAAGTTTCATTGCCTCGATCGCGGTTTCGACCGAACCTTGCCCGGTAAGCATTATGATCTCGGGCGGATTCTGGCCCTTTTCACGAATGCGGCGAAGCAGGGCCATGCCGTCGAGCCTCGGCATGTTGATGTCACACAAAAGCACATCGAAATCACGTGCTTCGAGCATTTCCCATGCGGCCTGGCCGTCGGCGGCGGTCTCGACCTCATGGCCCTTGCGGACCATTTCCTTTTGGATCACCATCCGCAGGTTTCGTTCATCATCTACTACTAGGAGCTTTGCCATATTTTCACTGTTTGTGTGGGATAGATTTCAGGCATCGGCCTGTTACTCTAGGGTGGGAGATCCTAATCGGTTACCGGTAACAGCATCGTGAAGATTGTGCCCTTTCCCGGATTCGATCGTACGCTTAAGCGGCCACCGTGATCGGTGATGATGCCATAGCAAACCGCAAGTCCCAGGCCGGTTCCCTTGCCAACTTCTTTGGTGGTAAAGAATGGCTCAAAGATCTTCGACATATCTTCGGTTGGAATTCCGGTGCCCGTGTCTTGCACTTCAATTGAGACGCGTCTGTTGCTCGCCGTTGCGGTAAAAGTGAGCGTTCCGCCATCGGGCATGGCGTCGATAGCGTTAGTCGCGAGAGCGATAAGCGCTTGCTGGATCTGGCCGCCGTCGGCGTTAACGAACGGAAGATCTGGCTCTGTTTGAACCAACACCTCAATACTATTGCCTCGTTTTTGGTGGGCGATAAGATTGACCGAGGAGCTTATGATCTCCGCAATATCGATCGGATGTCGGTCACCCGTTCTAAGGCGGCTAAAATCAAGCAATCCGGTTGTGATCGATTTGCAGCGAAATGCTTCATTCTTGATCAAACCCAGATATTCGTTTAGGTCATCCACGCTTTCCGAGCCGGCAAAATCGCCTTCCTCCAATCTGTGTTCGAGCGATTCCGCACAAGCTGAGATGGTCGCGAGCGGATTATTTATCTCATGCACAACGCCAGCCGCGAGCCGGCCGACAGCAGCAAGTTTTTCCGCACGCCCGACGGCGTGAATCGCTTCGACTCGAATCGTTACATCTTCGCCAACGGTTATAACGTGACTAACATCACCGGTATCGGGATCGAACATCGGGATCTTGCTAACCAGCCAGTGCTTTGTAGATCCGTCTTCGGCGGATGTCTGCTGTTCGATGCGTTCGATCTTTCCGGTGCGAAAAGCACGCTCGAATTCCTGTCTGACGCGACCTTCCGGATACCTTGCGAGGACCTGAAAAACGTCCCTGCCTACAGCGGCATCGCGGGGGATTCCCTGTGTGCCGATCTCACGATGGCGGTTCCACGTAACGATCCTGTAGTCGCGATCGACCACATAGATCGAAACCGGCAGAGCATCGAGAACGGCTTCGGTAAACCTGCGATGTTCTTCGCGAGCCCTTGAAATAGAAGTGTTGATTGCCGTTTCATAGTGAGCAGAAAGATTGACGCTCATAGCCGCCATTTGCGTAGCGGCTTCTATCAAGCTTCCTTTCGCTTCGGTAAAATCACGCCGACGAGCAAAACCAACGATGATCGCGCCTTTCGTTACTCCGTTTATATGGAGTGGAGAAACGTATTCGAGCCTGTGTTCGTTAGTTCGCAGGAGAAACTTATCCGGATCGATCTCAGAGTAGCCGATCTGCGGCGGCAAAATCTCATGCCATTTATCGAAGCGTTGCCGATCCAGAAAATCTTTATCGAGCTCCCCTTTTTCGTCAAAACCACAACTGACTACTCCGATATTATCTAGCCCTGCGACAAAAACACACGAGTTTGCCGAAACACCGTCCTTGATCGCGCTTGCCACCCGCAAAGCCACCTTTCGCGGATGAACCATGAACAGAAGGCTCCGGCCAAGTTCGGAAATGAACTTTAGCTCAGCCGTTGGTTCAGAGCTTTGACCCACTTGAGGAAATGGCCTAAGCGATCGCTTTGCTGCGACGTGTAATGACATTATTGGCGGGTGTTTACCGCAAATTTCGGTATTTTCGAACGTGAATTAGGAAGGGTAGGGCAATCGAGGACGAATTTCCTTCGAAGTTTCCATCTCAATTAAACTCGATTTAACATTGTTTGTCAATCAAATTCGACGGGTTAAAAGGCCGGTAAGAACAACAGATCTTGGATCGGTCAGGAGTTTAACAAATGTGCCGCAAACACTAAAGATGCTTGAGCAATAGTTCCCACACAGCATCACTTTCGCCTAAGCCGTCAAGCCAGATCGAACCGTGCTCCGTTCGAAACCAGGTTAGCTGCCTTTTTGCGTAATTTCTTACGTCTTGTCGGGTCTTTTCGATGGCACTTTCGAGCGTTCTTTCGCCCCGAAGATATTCGCAAGCTCGTCTATACCCGTGTGCACCAAGAGCGTTCCCGTCCTCGCGCACACCGTCGCTAAGTAACGTTTTTACTTCATTTACAAGTCCAGAAGCGAAGTGCATTTCGGCACGTGCGTTGATCTTCTGGTACAAAACTTCGCGCTCCGGATTTAACACAAACAGTCGAATGCGATCGGCAAATTCCGGCGGAGCCGCGCGTCTTGGCTGGAAATCAGAAATACGGGTCTTAGTCTGAAAGAAGACCTCGATCGCTCGGACTACGCGTACAGAATCATTAGGAAAAATGGCTTTTGCCGCGACCGGGTCAATACGGGTTAGCAATCGATGTAAATACGCCGACCCGCGAACCTCTCCGATCTTTTTCAACCGCTCCCGCAGTTCGAGATCTGTTTTAGGACTTTCGAACAGGGGGTTTCGCAGCGTTCGAAGATAGAAGCCGGTGCCGCCGACCAAGATCGGAGCTTTGCCGCGAGCCTCGATCTCTCTGATCGTTTCCGTAGCATCTGCAGCCCAATCAGCCGCTGTGTATTTAATGTTCGGATCGACGTAATCGATCAGATGATGCGGAATTCCCTGCTTTTCTTCTTCGGAGGGTTTAGCCGTCGCGATATGGATCTTCTGATAGATCTGTACCGAATCGAAATTGACGACCTCGCCGCCGACATATTTCGCGAGCCGCACCCCAAGCGCGGTCTTCCCCGAGGCCGTAGGGCCAGCGATCGCGTAGATGGACCTTTTAGAAGAAGTAGACACCAATGAACACAGATTATCACGGATGATTTATTAGTTTCCTTACCTGGTAATCGAATCGACACACCCAATTCCAAATTCGCGGCAAAGCGAAGTTCTCCAAACGCGGGCACCCTTGCCCGCATTTCAGAAGCGGTGTCCCAGTGTCCCACTGTCCCACACGCAGGAATTTTCATTTTTGCCCATTCTTGCGCCATTTGGGAAGTGGCGCGTCTGGCGCAAGGTGGCGCAAAAATCGGCGTTTTCCGCATTTTTGATCAAATTCGCCCATTTTTGTTCCGCGGAACACTCGTGCGAACGGAACAGAGCGGAACAAACATCGGCGTTTTTTCGGTCTTGTACAAAGCTTTCAAAGATCGCGGCCGGAACTTCATCGGGTCCGTGTTCATTATCCGGTATCAACGGAAGCTGGGGAATAGCACTTGGCGCGATATGCACGATTTGATAGCAGTTGTGGCAAATGGAAAGAATTCACCACAGAGTCACAAAGATCACAGAGGCTCTGCGGTGTGCGGAGGGTTGGCCGAAGAACGGGGCGGAGTGAGCAGCGGGCGGCCAGTCTGCAACACATTCCGCTTCGCACAAGATCACCATAGGTTGGCAAAAAGCATCTTGACAGCCACTAAAAAGCGCGTATCATCCATTTGTCACCGATTTTCCACAAAAATCACGAAAATTTCGGAGGCTCGCTGGGCCTTATCTTCGGGGCTCGCCGGGGCGCATCTTGGTGATTCGCGGGTTCTTATGTTGGAGGTTCGTTCGGTTTTATGAATGTTATTGTTCTTCGTCTTTACGAGGCCGGCAACACTGAGGCAATCGCCGCTTGGAACTCCGCCGCCCACGTCGAAGAACCACCCAAAAAACCAACCCCACCACCAACTCCGTAAAGGGCCGGTGTTACTCTTATTGGCGTTGTTGGGTTTCACGTCAGAACCTCGAGCGATAGAATTGTTTTAGCTTAGCCACGGCCTTTAGGCCGTGGTAGCGTTGAGAAAACGACCCGACGCCGTTTACGGCGTTATTGATATTATGTCGATTCGCGTATATTCGGAAATAAATTTGCACATCACGTGGCACACTAAGAATAGTTTGCCGATGATAACCGAAACGATTCAGCCCGAGTTGTATGCATTTCTAAAAAACAGAATCGTTGAAACTCAAGGGGCGTATTTTCACGCTATCGGCGGAATAGAAACACACGTGCATATTGGTTTGTCAGTCAAACCGTCAATACATCTCGATGAATGGGTAGGCCAATTGAAAGGAGCGAGTTCGTTCGAGATGGGAAAAGGCCTTCAATGGCAGGCGGGATACGGAATCGTCAGTTTTGGAACGCGAGATCTAAAATGGGTTGTCGATTATATTCACAATCAGCGCCAACATCATGCAGCCGGCACTGTTCATGAACGATTGGAGCGTTGTGAGGGTTCCGATGACGAGGTTTCTGTAAGCCCGTGAACGGGCTTACGTCGGTTTCGTAACCGCTACCACGGCCTGAAGGCCGTGGCTAAGCTAAAACGAACAATATATGAAGACGCAGATCGGGAAAATAGAGCGACCTTATGTCCACATCAAGAAAAACAAAACGTCGGCGGTGGAGTTGGTGGTGCGTGATACCATAATATTTTTAGAACTAAATTCGAGGGAGAAATAATGTTAAGAAAAGCATCAGCAGAATGGAATGGCGGTATTAAGGACGG
>JBGTKQ010000027.1:0-10342 GCA_041744555.1 Pyrinomonadaceae bacterium | reverse complement strand
GCGGAGAAGTCAGTGATCTCCTGAGGCTTCCCATCTTCCCGCAGCCTAAAATTCGACAGCTTCAGATCAAGGATTGGCTTACCCGTCTTGTCCGCGACAGAGATCGGCACATCGATAAGTTCTGTATCAACGCGTATGACTTCTTCTTCGACTGGCGTTGGCGTTGGCGTAGGACGTTGGGAATAGCCGCCGATCGCGAAAACCACTAGGATTCCGGCCCAAAGGACGACAGACCTACAGAGCTTGATAACTTTCATTGCTGTACCTATGCTATCAAATTGTCATCTCACCGTTAATAAAACATTACGGAATTGGTCTAGAAGATTGATTTCAATCGGATTTCGTAGCAAAGTATGAAATAATCTTACTAAAGTGAATGCTTTTCCGGGATTAAATCCACGCACATCAGGTTAGGGTCCCACAATCACCGACCGATGTGACCTAGTGATCTTTGTGAATTCTGAGGAGAATATGATGAAACGAAACATATCCATGGCAGTCTTTGCGGCCATGATAATGGCTTTTGCGATTAGTGGGCAAGCCCAACTCGCTACAAATGATTTTGAATTGGCTCCGGGCAGCCTTCTCACGGACAATGGCTGGACGGCGCACAGTGGTGCGGGTACGAATGCTCTTGCGGTCGTTTCGCCGGGGCTTACCTATGCTAACTTCTCCGGATCTGGGATCGGCAACGCAGTTGGCTTTGTCGGTTCGGGTGAAGATGGTCACCGTGCTTTCCCTGTGCAATCGTCCGGCTCGGTCTACGCAGCGTTCATGGTAAACCTCAGCAGTGCAACTACCGACTTGGTCGGTGGGTATTTCTTTCACTTAAGTCCTGACCCAATCGGCACGGCATTCAGAGGTAGAGTGTTCGCTAAGGTTGACGGGAGTAATAACGTGGCCTTTGGACTTTCGAAGGCCGGAACTTCTGAAGCAACGGTTGCTTTTACACCGTTCTCATATACTTTGAACACTACTCATCTGATCGTTTTAAAATACACGATCGTTGACGGTGCGACGAATGACACGGTAACGATGTACGTCAACCCGACATTGCCGGGCACTGAACCGGGTTCACCAACCGTAACGGCGGTCGATGTAACCGCGACGGACATCAATCCGGGAACATATGCGATCAGACAAGGCTCTTTAGCCACGCATCCGCTGGGTTCGATCGACGGCATTCGTGTCGGAACAACCTATGAAAGCGTCACATCAGGTTCCACTGCTCCGGTACAGAACCAGGTTGATTTCAACGGTGACGGTCGAACTGACTTCGCTGTCGTTCGAAACACCGGCGGCGGCCCGGCCGGACAAATTAGTTGGTTTATTGGCCTCAATGGTCCGGGAACAAATTCTGTTTCGGCTTGGGGCATTCAAGGCGACACTTTTGTTCCTGTGGATTTTGATGGAGACAGCAGATCGGACATTGCCGTCTGGCGTCCGGTCAGTATAGGCCAACCGTCGGCAAACGCGTTCTTCTATATTTATCAGAGTTCGGATAATACGATTCGAGTTGAAGATTTTGGCCAAACCGGAGATGTCCCCAACGTCTCGGGCGATTACGACGGTGACGGGAAAGCGGACCTTGCTGTTTATCGTTCCGGCCCAACGGCGGGTGCTCAGAGTGTTTGGTATTATCGCGGCTCAATGAATAATCCGAGTGGCAATATTAGCTTTGTGCCGTGGGGATTAAATGGCGATTTTCCGGCACCGGGAGACTATGACGGAGACGGCAGAAACGATTTTGGTGTCCAGCGTAATAACGGCGGCGGCCAGGCTCGTTTCTACTTAAGCAAGAGCACCGAAGGTTTTGAGACCGTTGTGTATGGAACTCCAACCGACGTGATCGTTCCGGGTGATTATGACGGCGATGGAAAGACCGACATTGCGGTTGTTCGTGGTCAGTTAGGGCAGTTCTACTGGTACGTCCGGCCGAGTTCGACCGGAAATACTGATGGCGGAATCTACGCTATATTTGGAAGTTCCGGAACCGACTTTGTGACACCGGGCGATTATGACGGCGATGGCCGAACCGATCCGGCGATCTGGCGGCCGAATGCTACTCCAGGATTAAGCAATTTCTGGTATCTAGGTTCTACTTCCGGAACTGCTGTTATTCCTTTTGGACAGAACGGCGATTATCCAGTAGCTAACTTCAACGCATACTAATCATTGTTTAGTCTAAGATTGGAAATGCCCGATGGGAAAGAGTTCCGTCGGGCATTTTATTTATTTACCGATCAAGTCATCAACTAAGCCGATCACGCAGACTTCTACGATGCAGTTTCTAGCCCTGCATCAATCCAAGCCTGTGTTCCTCCCGTTACATTGAAGATACTTTTAAAGCCGGCGTTTTCAAGAATGCTAGTTCCAAGGCTCGACCGATAGCCGCTCTGGCAGATTAGGTACGTTGGAATTTCCGCATCCAATTGATCGATCTCACGTGAAAGACGATCGACCGGAATATTGATGGTTCCCGACGCGTGTCCATTGGCATGCTCAGCCTGCCGTCTGACATCTACAAACTGAATCTTGTTGGCCGCCTTGGCTTCATTCACAAAGCCGACCGAAACTTGTTCGACTTTCCTTGTTTCGGAGCTAACGTCATTGATCAGAATGTAACCCTGGGTTGTTTCGATCCCGACCCTTGCAAGGCGCATAAAGGCTTCGTCAACTTGTTGTTTCGAATCACTGACGATCGCGACCGGCGTACCGATCGGGATCAGCGTACCGGCCCACGAAGCGAACTGACCGCCAAGACCAATATTGATCGAATTCGGGACGTGACCGCGGCCATATTCCGCATTTTTCCGAACGTCGATCACTATCCCGTCAAAACTCAGGATCTCGTCAGTCGTAAGCTCCTTCGGCTTTTCGAGATCGTCCAACGATGCCGAACCTTTGAGATTCTGTGCCGCACTGATCGGAAAATACGCCGGAACTTCCGGCTGATCGCAAGCAACGACTGCGATGAACTCCTCTTTTGTCATTTGCTTCAGCGCGTAGTTTGAAAGACGCTGTTCACCGAGCGTTGACCACGTTTCTTTCGAAAGCGATTTGCCGCAAAGCGAACCTGCCCCGTGTGCGGGATAAACTTCGGTCGAATCGGGAAGCGGAAGAATTTTTGTATGGATCGAATCGTACAGCATGGCGCCCATTTCTTCGGCTGTGAAGCCTTTGGAACCGATCAAGTCGGGCCTACCCACGTCACCGATAAAAAGTGTGTCTCCGGTGAACATCTTGAGCGGAGCACTTTCGTTCTCAGTATCCGTCGCGACGATCGTGATCCCTTCGGGCGTGTGGCCGGGAGTTTCCATGAACGAAAGTTCGATCGATCCAACCGTTAACTTATCGCCATCTTTTACCTTCAATGTTGGGAACTGCGTTTTAGCTCGCTGTCCGTAGATGATCTCCGCACCGGTTTTGCCGGCCAGTTCGAGATGGCCGCTTACGAAGTCTGCATGCGAATGTGTTTCGATCACATATTTGATCCTCTGCCCGGTTGCTTCAGCTTCATCTAAATACTGCTGAACGTCGCGCTGCGGGTCGACTATCGCGGCTTCTTCGCCGGAACCAATGTAGTAAGAAGCGTGTGCCAAACATCCCAAATAAAACTGTTTGAATTTCATTGTCTTAGTCTCCTGATCCAATACAAGAATTGTTGTGTCTATTATGCGGTCCGATTATTCCATGGCATTTTCGCGATCAACAGCCCCATACCACACCAGTCAATTGTTGCCGTGAAGGCAAGGCCGAATCCGATGAAACCTGACAACACGATAAAGTAAGAGTGAACGAACAGACTGAGAAGTACGCCTGTAAGAACCAACAGGCCTGCCGTAAATCTAACCTGACGATCGATCGACCAAGGCGCGTGTTCATCGCGTTCGAGCGGAAGATCTTCCTGTTTCCAGGCTTCCATGCCGCCGGTTACGTTGACCACGTTTGTAAATCCAAGTGCGTTCAGCTTCTTTTGTGCTTCGGCCGATCGTCGACCGGTTCTGCACATCACGTAAATCGGCTTTGTGTGATCCAGTTCATTGTGCCGCTCGGCAAGTTCACCAAGCGGAAGAAGCTGGGCTCCACTGATTCGGCCGCCAGCGAACTCCATTTTTTCACGAACATCGACGAGACGGATCTCACCGTTTTCCAATTGTTCCTTTAGTCCCAATACTGTGCATTCACTCATTTGTTTTCTCCTTATCTGCCTAGACCGTAGCCATTATCTTGGCCTGTGCTGTTAGCCTTTCGTTTAATGCATCGCAGACGACTTCACAAAGTTGGAATATGGTCTGGTCGGCGATCGAATAGAATACTGTGTTTCCTCTTTGGTCGCGTTTCAAAATTCCGGAATCGGTTAAGACCCGAAGATGCTTGCTAACATTTGGCTGGCTCGAACCGCTCGCATTTGTTAGATCCGTGACAGTTAGTTCGCCCGACCTTAATAGATTGATCAATCTAAGCCGAAGCGGTTCCGCCAAAACACGAAAGCGTTCCGCGATCAACTCCAAGGCTTCTTGTGACATCTCGTTTTCCATAATATTACTATATGCCGATAGATAAATATAGTCAAGTAAAAAGATCGGCGTCCGAAAAAAGACGCCGAATCTACTTAAACGTATTTACCAACGACCTTGGCGATCGCATCTCTGGAGACCGCACCAACGATCCTTTCCTGTTCCTGGCCGCCCTTAAATAAGATCAGAGTCGGAATGCCGCGAATGCCAAACCTGTTTGGCACATCCTGATTCTCATCAACGTTCATTTTGAAGAATCCAGCTTTGCCGTCATATTCCTCGGCGACTGCCTCGACCGAAGGGGCGATCATGCGACACGGCCCGCACCATTCGGCCCAAAAATCTACAAGCACCGGGACATCGGCCCCAAGTACATCAGTCTCAAAATTTGTATCTGTTATATCTTTTGCAAAAGTTCCCATTTTCGTCTCCCTATATAATTGCTGAATTATAACTTAGCGATTAGAACTAGCAAAATCGTCGAATTTAGCTAAGCAATTGCAATATGAATACTGTAACAAAAGAAGTTACAAATGTCAATAGTTTCTTTTTCATCTGGGGTTCGACATCGCGCAACTTGTCATACTTGCTCGCAACGCTTTTCCGCCATAATCTAATTATATGATCGTCCTTGGAATCGAAACATCTTGCGATGAAACTGCAGCGGCAGTTGTCCGTGATGGCCGCGAGATTCTCTCGTCGATCATTCATTCACAGATCGAAATGCACACTCCCTATGGTGGCGTGGTACCGGAGCTTGCTTCGCGGGAACATCTTTCAAAGATCGAAACGGTTATCGATCGTACCCTGGTAGAAGCGGGTTGTGAACTCAGCGACATGAACGCAATAGCCGTCACTCAAGGTCCAGGCTTGATTGGAGCTTTACTGGTCGGCGTTTGTTACGCAAAATCGCTCGCGTTCGGTCTCGATGTTCCGATCGTCGGAGTCAATCACATCGAGGGCCACGTATTTTCCATCGCATTCGAAAACCCTGAAGTTGAGTATCCGGCAGTAGCGCTGATCGTATCCGGCGGCCATACGAACATTTTCCACGTTCCCGAACCCGGGAAATATAAGATCGTTTCACGGACACGTGACGACGCCGCTGGAGAAGCGTTCGACAAGGTGGCAAAGATGCTTGGCCTCGGCTATCCAGGTGGTCCGATCATTGAAAAGATCGCCAAGCGTGGGGACCCGAAAAAGATCAAATTTACGAAAGCAAAGATCTCTGATGGAAAGCCTGACCTCAGCTTTAGCGGATTGAAGACCGCCGTTTCGAAGCATGTAAAGGAACATGGAATAGATCCGTTTAATGAAGGTGGTGAAATTTCTCAGGACATTGCAGACCTTGCCGCCAGCTTTCAATTTTCGGTTGTCGGAGCGTTAACTTCAACGATGGAGCGAATTGCGAATGAGCTTCAGCCGAAAACTCTGATCGTAGCGGGCGGTGTAGCTTGCAATCTCGCATTGCAGGAAAAATCGCTTGAAGTGGGGGCAAGATTAGGTGTTCCGGTCTATTTTCCGTCGAAACATCTATCGACCGATAACGCGGCGATGATCGCTGCAGCCGGCCATTTTCATTTAATAAACGGACGGCATTCCGATGACAAGCTAACAGCAGACGTGACTTTGCGGCTCCAGAATATCGATCTTCCGCCTGTTGGCGAAAGAACCAAAAGGCTTAAGTACCGTATTTAAACTCTTGCGCGGGTTCTATTTTAACCGTTACAATCTAGTTTGAATTACACAATGGTTCGATCGTGATCCTCCCGCGGGCGAACCTTAACAAATGCCGACCGTGGGTATTTTCGCTTCGTCAAAATTTGATAGATCATCTGGTCTGTTCAAGTGGTCGTACGATCTGAAACACAATTTTGGTTAGTTATTTCTGTCCAAATATCCGAAAACGCCAAGGGGAACTTTAAATATGAAAAAGCCGATCCGTTCGTCCGTTGCACTCTTCGTTGGAATGCTGCTGATTTCAGCAGTGACCTTGCTCGCGCAAGCTCCGCCGTTTCGAATTTTGCAGGGATATATTACTGGCCTTAGCTCGCCTGTACTCCTGACACATGCGGGCGACGGCACGAGACGAAAATTTATTGTTCAACAAGGCGGAAGTATTGAGGTTGCTCAATCCGGTGCCCGGACCGTGACTCAATTTATGAACATTGATCCGCGCGTTCTTTCCGGAGGCGAACGCGGTTTGCTTGGCTTGGCCTTTCATCCTAATTTTAACACGAACGGATACTTTTTCGTTAACTACACCCGCGAACCTGATGGAGCGACCGTCATCTCGAGGTTTACGGCGATCAACAATAACACCGTAGGAGATACGGGAAGCGAACGTATATTATTGACGATCCCTCAGCCGTTTTCGAATCATAATGGTGGAATGATCGCGTTCGGACCGGACGGACATCTGTACATTGGACTGGGAGACGGCGGTTCGGGAAATGATCCCGGACAACGTTCACAAAATATTAATGAGCTATTAGGAAAATTTTTGCGTATCACGCCTGATGTCTCTGGCAATAATACTAATCCGGCGTACACCGTTCCGGCCGACAATCCGTATGTTGGAATTGCAGGTGCGGATGAGATCTATGCGATCGGTGTGAGAAATCCTTGGCGTTGGTCGTTTGACCGAGGCGGAACAAATCAACTTTGGGCTGCCGATGTTGGACAGGGAACATGGGAAGAGGTGAGCGTGGTACCACGCGGCGGAAATATGGGTTGGAGAGCTTACGAGGGGTTCAATTGTACCGGTCTTAACCCGGAGCTATGTACCGGTGGTGCTAACCCTATCGTTCATACAGCTCCTTTATTTCAGTACAGCAGTGCAGGCGCGAGTCCGCATTGTTCGATCACGGGCGGCTATGTTTACCGAGGCGTGCAGAATGCTCGCCTCAAAGGCGAGTACCTTTATGGCGACTATTGTTCCGGGCAAATTTGGTCGTGGGCAAACAGTAGTCAGAATCCTCTCATTGCTTCACAGAGAAATATAACTTCGTTCGGTGAAGATGAAGATGGTGAACTCTATATTGTCGGACAGGGTGGAACGATCGATAAGATCTTAGGTAATAAACCGTCGGCGGATTTTGACGGTGACCTTGTTACGGACGTTAGCGTGTATCGGCCATCCGATAACAATTGGTATGTTCGAAACACCAGTAATGGTACGGTTACGACCACTCGTTTCGGTTTAGCGTCTGATATTCCGGTACCCAAGGATTATGACGGGGACCTTAAGACCGATTACGCTGTTTTTCGTGGCGGGGCTTGGTACATTCTACGTAGCACTGACTCCACGTTTATATCTATAGTTTGGGGTTTGCCGAACGATGTGCCGGTTGCCGGTGATTATGATGGAGACGGAAAAGCGGACTTTACGCTATTTCGCCCGTCGAGCGGTGATTGGTACACAATCCGGAGCAGTGACTCAGGTTTTTCGATAGTGAATTTTGGGCTAACAGGTGACCGACCGACCCCCGGCGATTTCGATGGAGACGGACGTTACGACCTTGCCTTGTTCAGACCGTCGAACGGAACATGGTATCGGTACAACAGTTCGAACGCCACCTTCGTTTTAAATCAATTTGGTTTGAATGGGGACGTTCCGGTAGCGGCAGATTACGATGGCGACACGGTTTCGGACATCGCGGTATTTCGTCCGTCTAGCGGAGTTTGGTATATCATTCGAAGCTTGAATAATTCAGTTCAGATCTTGAATTGGGGCTTGAATGGCGACATTCCTGTAGCAGGTGATTACGACGGCGATAGCGTTGATGACGTTGCAGTGTTTAGGCCTTCGAATGGAGTTTGGTACATAATTCGAAGCTCGAACAGCTCGTTCCTTATCTTCCAATTTGGGAGTAACGGAGACCTTCCGATACCAAGCTACGACAAGCCATAGAAAACATCTCTAGGCTCGACCAATGGTAAAAAGGCTGACGGAGATAGCTCCGTTGGCCTTTAATTCTTTGGCACAGGCCGAAGCAGTTGAACCGGAAGTCAGGACATCATCAACCAAAAGAATATGCTTACCGTCGATCAATCTCGGCCGTTTGACCGCAAACGCTTTCACGACAGTTTTCTCGCGAGCTTTCCGATCCATTCCCGCTCGATGAATAGGTGAATGCCTGATTCGGGCAAGGCTTAGATCATCGACATCAACATTAAGTAGTCGACCAATTGGTTCGGCGATCACTTGAGCTTGATTAAATCCTCGTTCCAATTGCCTACGTTCGGACAGCGGAATCGGGATCACAAGATCGATATCGTCTTGATGACAATCTGCAATACGAGCGTCGATCAATTCGAAGAGGTGATCGGGAATTGTTGGGGTCGACTTTAGCGACAAGATCACATGCTTTATCGCGCCGGCGTATCTGCCTATGGCGATAGCATTATCGTAAAAGTGATCTGCGCATTCATGACAATTCTGATCTGAATTAGCCTTGCTACCGACCATCATTTTTCCGCATTTGAAACAGAGAGGATCATCGGATGAAAAGGAACGGGCGTCCGACCAACAATGACGGCATGTAGAACCGAGGCGATACGATCCAACGAGCGAGTCGCAGATAGTGCAGGTCCTACGATACGCGAGATCAATTACTGGATCCAGCGTGCCAAGCAAACGCGATCGAAACTTATCGGCAAAGGTTTTCTGAGGTAGTTTCCGCATATACGCGGAGCGGGCGAGAAAGCTCGCACGGATGCGAAAAAAGGTATTTGAGCCTATTCCTCGTCAAGCATGCCTTGCTCGACAAGTTCCTGACATTCGAGACAATAACGAGCCCAAGGAATCGCTTCCAACCGCTTCGGGTTGATATCCTTCTCACAGTTCTGGCAGGTGCCAAATTCTTCGTCGTCAAGTCTTCTAAGGGCCTGATCGACCAGGGCCAACTGCTTGCTCTCATTTTCGGAAACAGCCAGCATTACGTTCTTCGAATAATTGCGCACGGCTAGATCGACCGGATCCGGTGTTTCCGCATCGTCGATCGATAGATCATTTCCGTTGAGTTTCGTAGCTAGCAGCTCTCGCTCTTCATTCAGCCGCTTTTGAAGCGCCTTTAAAGTGGTTTTGTTCATTTCTGATAAGGAAACCCGTTAATAATAGTAAAGGCTCTGTAAAGTTGTTCTAACAAAACTACACGAGCCATCTCATGCGTAAAAGTTAGAAACGACAAGGATAACCTAACATCTGCCCTTTCGGCAACTTCGGGTGACACTCCCTCCGCTCCGCCGATAATAAAGGTTATCTCTTTGTTCCCCATCGCCTGCCATGTTTCGGTCTGAATAGCGAGTTCATGGGAAGTTAAGGCCTTTCCGCCGACATCTAGCAGTACGGCGAAGCTCTTTGGATGCAACATTTCCAAAATGCGTTTGCCTTCGATCGCTGAGCCTTCGTGTCGCTGAGATTCCTTGATCTCAGTGATCTCACACTTAACAAAATGTGAAAGACGCTTCAGATACTCGTCCTGAAGCGCCCGCCAATTTTTCTCACGCGTTTTCCCGATCCAGATGAATCGAAATTTCATTTATTTATACGTCTGTCGGGATCTCGATCTTTCGGGCATCTAGCCAGAGCCGTTCGAGATCGTAAAACTCTCGAGCCTTCGTTTCGAAAAGATGAACCACAAAATCGCCGTAATCGAGCAATACCCACTCGGCCGAATTATAACCTTCTATCCTAACCGGTTTGCGGTTGAGCTGTTTCTTAAGCTGTTCATTGATCTCGTCGGCAATCGCTTGAACCTGCCGCCCGTTCGCTCCGGTCGCAATAATAAAAAACTCCGTAAAGCTTGCGATCTCGCGTA
>JBGTKQ010000026.1:0-14791 GCA_041744555.1 Pyrinomonadaceae bacterium | reverse complement strand
TTCTGCGAACGGAAGCATGAAGACCGGGCGCAAAGGAACGGGAATGTACATCGTTCACGCCCAAGGCATTCCCGCACACGCCGGCCTCGAACCGGAAAAGGGAGCGAACGCGATACTTGAAATAGCACGACAGATCGAGCGGCTTCAATCATTAACTAATGTATCTATCGGCACGACGGTGAACGTCTGCACCGCGAGCGGCGGCACGACGACAAACGTAATTCCCGAACATGCTGTCTGCTCGGTTGATGTTCGCTTTTTGACAATGGACGAGGCCGCACGGATCGACGAACAGATCAAAAATTTACAGCCTTTCGATGAGCGAGTTTCGATCCGCATCGAAGGCGGAATAAACCGCCCGCCAATGGAAAGAACTGACGCGGTCGTCGCCCTATTTGAAAAAGCCCGCGACATCGCCGCGTCATTCGGTTACGAACTTGGCGAAACCCAAGTAGGCGGAGCGTCCGACGGAAACTTCGTCGGCGCACTCGGCGTCCCCGTCCTCGACGGCCTCGGAATCGCCGGCGACGGCGCACACACGCTGTACGAACATATTTTGGTGAGCGACATCGACAAACGTGCAACGCTCGTGACGATGATCCTGATGTGAATTGAAACCACAGCCATCGAAAGTCGTCAACACGAATACCAGGATGGTTTATAATATCGAGCTTCTTGTCTAAGGAACTTAACCAAAATGAATGACGCATTTACTTTTAGCTTTATCGGGCTGATTGTCGCTATAATCGCGAGTCGGATTTTAAGCGAAAGAGCTATAAAGAAACTCAGCAATGACGAAAAGGGCAGATTGCTCGATTCTTTTTCAGGCTACAGGCTTTACAATACCATCGTAATTCTTGGTTTATTTGTCGTATATTTTGTTGCTACAAATTATTATCCACAAAATTATTCAGTACTGACGCTGATTCTAATTGTGCTTTTCTTCACCGTTTCAATCACGATTACCGTACTCAGTTACAGTAAGTTGAAGTCTATAGATATGCCGGTTAGTTATATCAATAATTTTTTGTTGAGTATGGCGATTCAATATGCGGGGATTGTAATTGTTTTTCTACCTACAGCTTGGAAAGCGTTGGAAATGCAAGGTTAAAATTTACTTGCGCAAATTCGGAGGCGCATCCTGTCCGGTGATGGGCACGGTCTTCAAAACCGTTTGTGAGTGCGCGAGAGCGTATCTCAGGTGGGTTCGACTCCCACACGCCTCCGCCATTCTTAAAGGAGCACGGGTGAAGGAGAAAGGATAAAGTTAGGAACTTATGATCTCTTGGATCGCTTTGAATATGACTCCCGGTGTGGGGCCGCGGGCGGCGACAAAGCTGCTTGAGCGGTTCGGGTCGGCGGATGCTGTATTTGACGCGCGGCGGCC
Organism: Pyrinomonadaceae bacterium; assembly: GCA_041744555.1. Lineage (GTDB taxonomy): Bacteria > Acidobacteriota > Blastocatellia > Pyrinomonadales > Pyrinomonadaceae > OLB17. The sequence continues at coordinate 13,404 of JBGTKQ010000026.1, read as the reverse complement.
GGAGCTTGAACAGTTGCGGATAAAGCCGGAGACGATCGAGAGCATAATGAAGCGCGAGTTTGCGGAAAAGGCGCTCGAAGAATTTGAGAACGTAAAACGGCTTGGCGGCGATATTTTGATTCTCAATGACGGCAGCTATCCGAACCTCCTCAGGGAGATCGCCGATCCGCCGATAACGCTTTACGTGTTGGGCGATTGGCAGGCGTGTTTTGATGCACCTTGCGTCGGCGTGATCGGTTCACGGATGTGTTCGACGTACGGCAAGAATTCGGCGGAGATGCTGTCACGCGATCTCGCGTCCCGCGGCATTTGCATCGTTTCCGGCCTCGCTCGCGGTATCGATACATCGGCACATCGTGGAGCGCTTGAAGCGGGCGGGAAAACCGTCGCCGTAATTGGTACCGGCCTGAATGATGTTTATCCGAAAGAGAACAGAAAGCTGGTTGATGAGATACTCGAAAAAGGCGGAGCGGTAGTTTCGCAGTTCCCGCTCGGCACACCACCTATTCCCGACAACTTTCCGTATAGAAATAGAATTATCAGCGGCTTGAGCTACGGTGTTTTGATCGTGGAAGCTTCGGAGCGAAGCGGTTCGCTTATAACGGCACGGCTTGCGATGGAGCAGAACCGTGAAGTAATGGCAGTTCCCGGAAATATCACATCCGGGAAGTCTTACGGTACGAATTATCTTATCAAGGCAGGTGCGAAGCTTGTGCAGCAGTGGCAGGACGTGGTCGGCGAACTTCCGAGCGAGATCGCGGCGGCGATTTTGCCGCCAAAGATAGAAAGCCAAAACGGCAATGATCGGAACCCGCAACCGGAATTGATACCGGCGGATCTATCGAAATCGGAAACGGCGATCTGGGCATTATTAGCGGCCGACGAAGAAATTCATATCGATACCCTGCTCGAAAAGAGCGGCCTCTCGTTTGGCGAACTGAACACGGCTTTGGTTGGGCTCGATATTCGCGATCTGATCCGCGTTTTGCCCGGTAAGAACTACGCCCGCCGCTCGTGATTTGCAATTCCATTTAAAAGGCGTATGTTCTAGTCTCGCATTGACAGGAGGCGAACATTGGTGTTAGAAGTCGTAATTGTCAGCCGCTTTCACTCGCGTCTGACTATTTTTTTCGGATCTTTAATATTTTCAGATGGCGGCACCGGTACAGATAGAACGGATCAGAAAGCGGGAACTACATTCGCGAGTTCTGGAATTGAACGAACGGAAACGTGCCTTTTATCTTGACCCGCAACTTCCGCTCGATAGATTGTCGCTGAAGCTCGAGGCTCGAACCACAACGAACGCGAACGTTCCGGTTCCCGATTGCGTTACCTGCGGAGTTTGTTGCTCGTTCGCTTTGATCGTGCCGGTAACGCATGAAGATACGGGTCGACTGAATCGATATTGCGACATTCTTCTTGAAGACACAGAGGACGAGATAGTTGTCGATCGAGTGTTGCCGAGATCTGAAGACGGGCGATGCGTTCATTTGATGGGTGAGTTGGGTAGGTCGATCGGCTGCGAGATCTATTTGGACCGGCCGCGTGTATGCCATGAATTTGATGCGGGTAGCGACCGTTGTCACGAATATCGGCGGATGTTTGCCATCGAACCTCAGTTAACGCAGGATGAAGTTAGTGAAGCCTTAGAGAGGTTGGCCACAGTGCTGCCGATCGAAATAATAGAAGATGCCTCGATCGTGTCTACCGGAAAGGTGAAGCATTCCTCTTATAATGTTGCGGATGGAACGGTCGAATACAGCGAGGCCGAGCAACTGACCATCGTGGCGTTCCTGGGCGATGAAGTGCCGCACGAATTGCACACTTTTGAGTACGGGAAGGAAAAATGGTTTGAAAGCGATCTGCTCGGTCTTACGATCGAACAGGCAAAAGAGAAGATCGAAGAACAAGCAGGTTGGTAATTGATTTAATTTATGTCGAAGAATCTTTTAATTGTAGAAAGCCCTGCGAAAGCAAAGACCATCGAAAAGATTCTCGGTAAGGATTTTCAGGTAAACAGTTGCTACGGCCACATTCGCGACCTTGAAAAAGCCGGCATGGGCATCGACGTCAAAAACGATTTCGAACCCAGCTACAAAGTCCCCGACGACAAAAAGAAGGTCGTTAATGAATTAAGGTCTTTAGCAAAAAAGTCAGACGAAGTTTGGCTTGCCACAGACGAAGACCGTGAAGGCGAGGCAATAAGCTGGCATTTGTGCGAGGTACTCGGCCTTGATCCGGCAACAACAAAGCGAATCGTTTTTCACGAGATCACGAAACCTGCGATAGAAGCTGCCGTAAAAAACCCGCGCCGAGTGAATATGGATCTGGTGATGGCCCAGCAGGCTCGGCGCGTACTAGATCGCTTAGTCGGATTTGAATTGAGCCCCGTGCTCTGGCGTAAGATCAGCGCAGGCGGTAACAACCTAAGCGCCGGGCGTGTACAGAGCGTTGCCGTAAGGCTGATCGCCGACCGGGAACGCGAGATCAACGGATTCGAACAAACTATCCATTTCAAGATCGAAGGCGTCTTCGTCGCCGATGATATAACCGGAAAATCCGTTACATTCAAAGCGGAAGGACGCAAACAAGACAGTTCCGAAGATGCGGAAGCGTTTCTAAAATCGTGTATCGGCGCTGACTATAAGGTGACCGACGTACGCGTCAAACCCGGCAAGCGGACTCCGGCCCCGCCGTTTACCACTTCAACGTTGCAGCAGGAAGCGTCAAGAAAGCTGGGCTACGGCGTCGGGCGAACCATGCAGATCGCTCAGAAACTCTACGAGAACGGGCATATCAGCTATATGCGTACGGACAGCGTAAGCCTAAGCGAAACTGCTCTCACCGACATCACGCAGACCATCAGCAGCATGTTCGGCGAAAGGTATCAACAGGCACGCAAATTCAAAAATAAAAACGAATCAGCTCAGGAAGCCCACGAAGCTATTCGCCCGACGGATGCGAGGTCAACGACCGTCGCCGAGCCGGAGTGGCAGCGGTTGTATGAACTGATCTGGAAGCGAACCGTGGCCTCGCAAATGGCGGACGCCGAATTAGAGAAGACGACAGTAAAAATAGAAATTTCCACGAATAACGAAGAGTTGACAGCCGCAGGCGAAGTGCTCAAGTTCGACGGATTTCTCAAGGTCTATCGCGAAGACAAGGACGAAGACGAGCAGGAAGAATCGTCATCGCAAAGTCTGTTGCCTCCGATGTCGGTGAGCCAAGCTCTGCCTCTGTCCGAACTTAGAGCCACGGAACGGTTCAGCCGACCGCAGCCGAGATATACGGAAGCTTCTTTGGTAAAAAAATTAGAGGAACTCGGCATCGGCCGCCCGTCCACGTACGCACCGACGATCTCAACGATCCAGAAGAGAGAATATGTAGAAAAACGTGATAAGGAAGGCAGGCCGAGGGCTTACCGGATCTTGGTATTAAAGGATGATCAGATCTCTCAAAGAGAAGACTCTGAAAATACAGGCGCCGAAAAAGCAAAGCTGTTCCCGACCGATCTGGGGCTCGTCGTTACAGATTTTTTGAAACAATACTTCGACGACATCATGGATTATGGCTTCACCGCCAGGATCGAAGAAGAGTTCGACGAAGTAGCCGAGGGTAAACTGCAGTGGAACGAAATGCTCGAGGAGTTCTACTGGCCTTTCAAAAAAGAAGTCGACCACACGATGGAGACCGCCGAGCGTGCGAAGGGAGAGAGAATTCTCGGGACCGACCCCGAAAGCGGTAAACCCGTGATCGCCCGCGTCGCACGGTATGGCCCGATCATACAGATCGGCAGCGGCGATCAAGAAGAGAAGCCCAGATTTGCAAAGGTTCCGACCGGGCAGAGCATCGAAACGATAACGTTCGAAGAAGCGCTAACCCTATTCAAACTGCAGGATTCGATGGGCAGCTATGACGGCAAGGAACTATCCGTCAGCGTCGGCCGCTTTGGACCTTACGTAAAATGGGGCGACGAATTTGTCTCCATACCACGCGGCACGGATCTTTCCGCGGTGGACGCTGAAAAGGCGATCGAGTACATCAAGGCTAAGCAGGCGGCGGATGCACCAGTCGGAGATTTCGGCGGAAAACCGATCGCTAAAGGAAAGGGGCGTTTCGGGCCTTTTATTAAATGGGACGGTATGTATATTAACGTGCCGAGCCGTTTTGACTTTGACAACCTCAGCCAGGATGAGATGAACCAACTCATCGAAGCAAAGGTCAGTAAAGAAGCAAATCGCTACATTCACCGCTGGGAAGCTGAGAAGATATCGGTCGAGAATGCCCGTTGGGGCCCTGTAATTAAATTCGGGAAAAAGGTGATCTACCTTCCGAAAAAAGCCGATGGCTCTCGTGCCACAGCGGAAGAAGCAGCAAAGCTAACACTAGAAGATGTTAAAAACCTTATTGAATCTGAGGTACCGGGAGCGTTCGCAAAAAAAACGAGGGCTCCGGCAAAAAGGGCTTCCGGCAAAAACGCTGCAAGGAAATGATGGTTAACGGTTTACTTTTGCAATATCGAGGAATCTGATTATAGAATTGCGAACGTCCACCCAGACGTTTCAGTGCAGTAGACAGCCCGAAATTTAATGAACGAAAGCATTCAATTTTTACAAGCGTTCTTAAAAAATCCGACAAAGGTCGGCGCGATCGCTCCGAGCTCTCCTGAACTTGCCCGTAAGATGATCGAGGGCATCAAACCGTCGGCTGATAATATCGTTCTTGAACTTGGTGTTGGAACAGGTGCGATCACCAAATTTCTGCAGGACGTGGTGCCTGATGAGCGGTCTTATCTAGGGATAGAAGTAGACCGAACAATGGTTCGCTCACTCAAAAAGAAATTTTCCGATCTTAAGATCGTTTGCGGAAGCGCCGTCGAAGCGAACGCGATACACGCTCGATCCGGTCTCGGCAAGGTAAGTCACATTATCTGCTGTCTGCCGTTCGTTTCGCTCCCAAATGAAATTGGCGAAAAGATTGTGAACGAGGTCGACAGTTTCATGCAACAAGGGGGATGCACCTTTCGCACATTCCAGTATGCCCACGGCTATTATCTGCCGTCAGCGATCAGGTTGCGTGCATTCATGCGAGATCGGTTCGGGCGTTCAAAAAGAAGCTCGCTGGTCGTTAAGAACATGCCGCCGGCGTACACGCTTACCTGGACCAAGAACTAACCCGTGTTTATTGAAACCTTTTCATACGAAAATCGGTATTTAGTTTCAAATCGCTAATAATTCTGATCGTTTTTAAGGAGAGTCAAGTAATGTTACGACGCAAAATAATTGGTGCGGCAATGGTGTATGCGCTCTTGGTTCCAGGTTTTGCTTTTGCACAAAAGACTAATGGTACCGGCGGATCAGTCGCGGCTGCAAAAGTATATACAGCGCCTAAGGCTGATATCGACAAGATACGCGACGAGGGAATGAACCGTTCGCAGGTAATGGAACATCTCAGCTATCTGACCGATGTTATCGGAGCCCGTCTTACCAACTCTCCGAATATGAAACGTGCCAATGAATGGACGCGCGACACGATGGCAAAATGGGGAATGCAGAACGCAAAGCTCGAATCGTTTGGCCCGTGGGGACGCGGTTGGTCGCTAAAGAGTTTTTCTGCCAGCGTGATCGAACCGCAGGCAATACCGGTGAACGCATTCCCGAAAGCGTGGACTACATCGACCGCCGGTCCTATCACCTCCGAAGTTGTTTTCCTGGACGCCAAAGATCTAACCGAGCTTGAAAAATTCCGCGGAAAATTGCGGGGAAAGATCGTTTTCATCTCAGACGTTCGCGAGGTCAAGGCAGAGTTTGAAGAGTTGGCGACACGCCGGTCAGACACCGAACTGCAACGAATGACCGAACCGCCGGTACCCGCGCAGCCGAGGCCAAGGCCGGCACCGACCGAAGAGGAGCAAAAAAAACAGCGCGACGCAGCAATGTTCAATAACTTAGTTCGTCCCAATTTTATTCTTTCAGAGGGCGCCGCCGTGATCGTTGATAGCAGCCGAAGCGGGCCAAACGGTAAGGGCGGCAGCGGCGGAACGATCTTTGTTCAGGGCGCATCAGCCGTTCCGGAAATGCCTAAAGAGGGCGAAAACTTCGCAGCACGCGGCCGTTCGGCAGTGTGGGACAAGAATATTGAGGGCCGGATAATTCCGCAAATGACGATGGCAACCGAAGACTATAACCGCATCGTCCGAATGATCAAGCAAGGGATTAACCCAAAAATGACGGTAAATATTCAGGCTCAATATCACGATGATGACCTGATGGGCTATAACACCATAGCCGAGATACCGGGAACCGATCCGACACTTAAGAGCGAGATCGTGATGATGGGTGGCCATCTTGATTCGTGGCATTCGGCCGGCGGAGCGACCGACAATGCGGCTGGTTCGGCCGTCGGTATGGAAGCTGCCCGAATAATAATTGCCTCAGGCCTGAAGCCGCGGCGAACGATCCGCGTTGCTCTTTGGAGCGGTGAAGAACAGGGCCTTAACGGCTCGCGTGAATACGTGAAACAGCAATTCGGCGAAATGAAAGGAGCGCAGGTGTTCGGACCTCAGGCGGCTAACGCACCGCGGCCCGAACTCGTCAAAGGTGCAAACTACGATAAGCTATCGGCATATTACAATCTCGATAACGGAACCGGCCGGATACGCGGCGTTTACCTTCAAGGAAACTCTGCCGTTCGCCCGATCTTTGAGGAGTGGCTGAAACCATTTCACGACCTGGACGCTAAATGGCTGACACCGGGAAACACCGGCGGAACCGATCATCTTTCGTTCGACCGCATCGGTCTGCCCGGCTTTCAGTTTATCCAGGACGAGATCGAATACAGCACCAGAACACATCATACGAACCAAGATAATTTTGACCGTCTGCAAGCTGAAGATATGAAACAGGCCGCGACGATAATGGCTGCGTTCGTCTATCAAACAGCGATGATGGATGAAAAAATTCCGCGGAAGCCGATGAATTAAACTCCGTCTGTTAAAAATGCCGTCCGCCGTAAAGTTCGAAAAAGAAATTTCCGGTGGACGGTTTTTTGTTTGCCGTAATTTGAAATTCGGGTATTATCTGATGCTTAAGAACTCTGATCTCTAACGACATTGCATGACAAATATTCAATTCTATAAAGGCGCAATTGATGCTCCCGGCTGTATTTCGAATGGCTGGAACTTGATCAAGGTAAATTACGGACTCTATTTTGGGATCTGTATCGTCGCAACGCTGACGATGATCATTCTGTCCTGTATCCCGTGTCTGAACATTTTGCTCATCGGCCTAGTAAATGCTCCCTTGGTCGCGGGAATATACTACGTTGTGTTGCGGGATATGCGCGGTGAACCGATAGATTTCGGAATGATGTTCAAGGGCTATGAGAAGTTCGTTCCCGTAATGATCGTCGGTTTTATTCAGGCGATACCATCAATAATTTTTGCGATCCTCCAATATGTTCTTGACTTTACCCGTGTTGCAACTCAGATCCTTGGTCAACAAGGCATCGGGAGCGGAACGTTTTATCAAAACTCGGGCGGCACCGAATTGGCAATTGCCGGCGGCCTATTGGCGGTCTATCTTTTGGTAGTTGTTGCTTATTTCGTCATTGCAATAGCTTGGTATGTTTCGTTTGCATTTGCACTTCCATTGGTGATCGAAAATGACATTAACGCGATAGACGCTCTAAAACTCAGTGTAAAAGCCGGTTGGGGAAATTTTGGAGGTTTGATATTTTTGGCGTTTCTCGGTGGATTGATCGCGTTTGTCGGTGTTCTCGCGATCTGTATAGGAGTTTTCTTTGTGATCCCGATAATCTATGCGGCCCATGCTTTCGCATACCGCCAAGTTTTTCCATCGCTTAACGCGCCGACAACATACAATACGCCGCCGCCGCCAAACGAATACGGTGGCAGCTTTGGCCAAGGTGTCTAAAACGCCCCGAAATAATTATATGAATCGATTTGTTAAGGGAATGTTGCTGCTGTCGCTCAGTTTCGCGATGTTCGGTTGGTTTGCATACTCTCTAGCAGATCCGCCGCAGAGGCCGAGCGAGACATACGCGATGGATTTGGTCCTAATTCCAATAAGGCTGATCGGAGCGATTGCCGCATTCATCGGCGGAATTCTTGCATTTCGAAGGAAGTAGGTGAGGTGCATCAAAACTATAGACTGAGGTAACGGCGGAAACTATTTTCCAACCTAGTCGAGCCCGACGCGCTTTATCAATTCCGCAAATCGAGGATCGGTACGCAGAGGGTCGTAAAGAGGATCTATTCTTAGAAACACAAGCATCGAGTCGCGTTCACGGGACGCCTCTTCGAGAAACTCAAAAGCCTTATCTTTATCCCCCAGCGCACCGTAAATGATCGCAAATAACGCGGGTGCAACATAACTTCTTTTCGACCGCTCGCTTAGGTCGTCGATTATCCTCCTCGCTTCCGTTTCGTTTCCCGAAAGAGCGTGGGCAAATGCCAGCGACGCAGGCTCATCCGGACTATCACCTGAAAGCCGAATCGCGGTTTCGAATTCTCTTACAGCCTCCGACAGTTTGCGGTCGTGCAAATATGCATTCCCCAAAGACCAATGAGCAAGCCCCGAATTCGGATCCATTTCCAACGCTTTCTTATATTTTGCAACCGCCGCTTCGGTATTTCTTTCAAAGCTGAAAATGTTGCCAATCGTGATCATCTTATAGATGGAAAGCGGGTCTAGTTCGAGAGCTCGTTCGGCAGAGATCTTGGCCTGGTCAAATCTGCCTTGCAGCATCAGCGCGTAGGCGTACATATGGTGAGCATCCGAATAGCTCGGATTTATCTCGATCCCCCGCGTGAATTCCCTTTCGGCGCCTTCCCAATTTAAGTCGTAGAATAACTTAACGATGCCCATTTGAGTGTGTGCCTCGGCCAGTTCATCGTCAAGTTCCAGAGCACGAGTCGCCGCGGCCTTTGCGAAGGGAAATCCGTCATTGGGAGCGACGGCTCCCCAACCACTGAGCAGATTGAAAGCATCCGCAAGACCGGCATACGCAAGAGCATAATTAGGATCTTTTGCGATGGCCGACTGAAAGCTTTCGCGCGCTTTGAAAAAGCCTTCATCGGTAAGCCGGTTCAAGTGATGCCGGCCTGTAATGTAGTGCTGAAAAGCCTCGTGATCCTCAGTCTGACTTCTTGCAAGAAGTCGCTCGTCCGAATCCCCAAGTTTGAGTTGCAATTCACGAACGATCGAACGCGCAATATCGATCTGGATCTTCTCGATGTCCACAAGGTCCCGTGTGAACTGCTCGCCCCAGACGACGCTGTTATCCGCCGTAGACACCAATTCAGTGCGGACCGATATGGAATTTCCTGCCTGAACGATTCGCCCCGTAAGTATAGCCTTTACCTTGAGTTCGCGACCGATGGTTCCCGCATCCGCCGCCACATCTTTGAATCGGAACGAAGAGTCACGCGACATCACTCTCAGATACGGCACTCGCGAGAGGGAGAAAACAACACTCTCCGCCAGACCGTCCGTTAGATAATCCGAAGCTGGATCGCCGGTTTGATTGGTGAACGGCAGAACCGCGATGGAATCAATTGTTTCTCCGGTGAGAAAATACCCGCGGCCGAGGAAAAGAGCGCTAATGACCACTGCTAGTAGGGATGCTGCTACGAAGGCAACGATATATCGTCTATGTAATCCTCCACTTTGTTCTTCTCCGGGTGAAAGCGCTTTCAAGGCAGTATTCTTATCGTCTCCCGCCTTAACGAACTCGGCCGTTCGGTCATTGTGGGCAGCTTTAATCGATACATCGGCAATAAACTGATAGCCCTTCCCGGGTATCGTCACGAAAAAACGGGGATCTGAGACCTGTTCGCCCAGTGCCTTGCGCAAGGCCGACATCTGAACCGTTAGATTGGTTTCCTCAACGAACTGATCTTTCCAAACAACCTCCATTATCTCGTCTTTTGAGATTACTCTTCCTGAATTCTCAGCCAGAAAGAAAAGAAGGTCGAGCGCTTTTGCGTTGAGCGGAACCGGTTCGCCGGAGCGAAGTAAACTGCGTCGTCGGGAATGAAGCTCGAACTCCGCAAAGCAAATAACGTGATCTTTTTTGTCGTCCATTCCAAATTAGGAAAGATTAAGGAAAATTTGTTTCGATTAAGGACTATTTGCATCGTTCGGTGCAAACCTACCTCAGTCGATCCGAATAGCCGACAAGTCTATCAGATGGCCGATTCTTGCGAAAGGCTTTTGAGGGAAGAGGGTTCAGATCGAACTACAGATTCAAGTCCATTTAGAAAGGAGAAAGAAAATGAAAGTGAACACAAACACAAAATACACCAATATCGCCCTAGTCGCGGTTCTGATTTTTACAACAAGCACCGTTTTCGGTCAGGCAAGTGTTGGATCGAAAAATATGAAAGGCGAAAAAGAGCCGATCGTGACCGATTTTGCAGTGAATAACAGCATCGCCGGTTCATGGTACGTCAGTTCTACGCCAAATGGCGGCGTGCCGTTCAAGGGAATGATCACCTTTTCGGACGGTGGCGGTTTGATCGCCTCAGCACAGGGAGACAATCTGGTGGATATCGGATCTCTCGCAACTGCCGGCCACGGAACTTGGGAGCGGACCGGCAATCGTGAGTTCCTTTTCACATTTCGGCAGATACTTTATCGGCCCGACGGCAGTTACGACGGCGGAGTGAAGGTACGACACACAGCCATGATGGACAGGCGCGGCATGGAATGGACAGGCCAACTAACGGTAGAGATCTTCAATGCAAATGACGAAGTAGTTTTTTCCGGCACTGGCTCGGGGACGGCCATCCGTATTGTTGCGGAACCGCTGTTACCCTAAATACCGACCACGCTGAACTAATGGAAGGGTAATTGACAGATCAAGTTCCATATACAACACGGCTTCGTGCGGGTTTTCGTAATACGGTTCGATGACGCGAAAGCCGTGAGACTCATACAGGCTCACGGCTTTTCCCATTTTTGGCGGATAAGTATCAAGCCGCATTTTTCGATAACCGATCGCTCGAGCGTCCGCGATAATTAGCTCGACCAACTCTTTGCCTAGGCCTTGCCCTCGTGCTGCGTCTGTCAAGTACAGGCGTTTCATTTCGCAGACACCGTCGCCGATCTTTCGCAAAGCGATGCAACCGATCGCCTCGCCGTCAACATTCGCAAGGTAAAGCCGTCCATCTGGCGGCGAATATTTGCCCGGAAGTTCAAGCATTTCCTCTTCAAAACTCTGAAAACACAGATCCATATCGAGCCATTGTTCATACTCGCGGAATAGCTGACGTGTCATTTCGATCTGCGCTGATGTAACCACGGCTACGATCTCTTTCATATCTGACACGTTACAATGTTCTTTCATCAAAATCCAAAAATTGAATTTCAGGCGAATTACATTGTAATCTAAAAATAATATGGATAGACGATCATTCATCTCGACCTTGACCGTGGCGTCCGGCGGTTTAGCGATCGCGTGTAGCAGTCTCGGCGAGCGAGCCGCAGCGTTTGCGAACCGCGGCAATTTCGCTGAGCTACGAGCCGAAGGCTTTGGCGAATTGATCCCAACCGCGACGAAAAACACCGGCGAAGTTTTTCTTTCGTTGCCTAAGGGTTTTGAATACAACGTCATTGGCAAACGCGGTGCAATGCTTGCCGATGGACGCCCTACTCCGGGAGCACACGACGGCCAATGGACATTCAAGGTCGGCCGAGAGCTACGCATCGTACGTAACCACGAAGTCGCCGGCAGCGGCATACCGGTCCCGAACTCAGGTATCGGCAGTGGAAATCACTACGATGATGCATGCGGCGGCGGAACGACCACACTTGTGATCGACCCGAAGTCTAAGACCGTCGTGAGAGATTTCGTAAGTCTTTCGGGCACACTTATAAATTGCTCTGGCGGCCCAACTCCTTGGGGAAGTTGGATCTCGTGTGAAGAAACCACTCTTGGGCAGACCTTTAGAACCAGTTCGACGACAGGTCGCAAAACCGGTGGGTTCGCCAAACCTCACGGTTACAATTTTGAGGTTCCGGCTTCGGCAAACACCGTTGTCACGCCTGTTCCTTTGAAAGACATGGGTCGCTTCACGCACGAGGCGATCGCCGTCGATAAGAAAACAGGTATCGTTTATCAAACTGAAGATTTCGCGACCGCTGGTTTTTACAGATTTATCCCAAAACGAAATAAACGTCTCGCCGAGGGAGGCACGCTGCAAATGCTCGCGGTCGATCGCAAGCCGGAGTTCGACACGCGAACCGGGCAAACTCAGGGCGCAAGTCTCGTCGCCAAATGGGTGACGATCGATAACCCTGATCCCGCCGAAGCCGATGTCGACCCGCTAACAGTTTTCAAACAGGGCAAAGCAAAAGGCGGTGCTACGTTTTCCCGGCTCGAGGGCTGTTGCATGGGCGATGGCGGCAGGGTTTATTTCACGGCAACAAGCGGTGGCGACAGCAAGGGCGGGCAAATATGGATGTATCAGCCGGAGGGAAAGGATAAAGGAAAACTAAAACTGGTCTTCGAATCGCCGTCGAAAGATGTTCTGTTCATGCCCGATAACATTTGCTTTAAGCCGAAAAGCGATCTTCTCTTTGTCTGCGAAGACGGCGATTATCCGAATATGGAATCGAAGAATTTTGTCCGCATTCTGGCGCCGAACGGAAAAATGGCGGACTTCGCCCGTAACGTCAGCACGGCCGCCCCAAGAAGCGAATTCGCCGGCTCGGTGTTTTCCGCCGATGGCAAGGTCCTTTTTGTAAACCTACAGGGAGCCGGCGCCACATTCGCTATTTGGGGCGATTGGAAACGATTCATGGCTTAAGGTGGCTTCTGCATTCGCAGCGGAATTTCTTATAATTAAGTCATGGAACTTGCGGTTGAGAAATACAAGGTCGCGGACGAACCGTTTTACCTTCCCATCGGTAAAGAAATAGAGCTTTTTGAAGCTGCCTATGCGGCCAAGCTGCCGGCAATGCTCAAAGGCCCGACGGGTTGCGGCAAGACGCGGTTTGTCGAATATATGGCGCATCGGCTTAACCGGCCGCTGATCACCGTTGCCTGTCACGAAGACCTTTCATCGACCGATCTCGTCGGAAGGTTTTTATTAGAAGGCGATGAGACCGTTTGGCACGATGGGCCGCTGACGACCGCCGTCCGGACCGGTGCGATATGTTATCTTGACGAAGTCGTTGAGGCACGTAAAGACACTGTCGTTATCATCCATCCGCTGACTGACGACCGCCGCCGCTTGCCGATAGAAAAACGTGGCACCGTGATCGAGGCCTCGCCGGAATTCATGCTCGTCGTTTCATACAATCCTGGCTATCAATCGATCCTCAAAGATCTAAAACAATCAACACGGCAGCGTTTTGTCGCAATGGAATTCGATTATCC
>JBGTKQ010000025.1:0-6463 GCA_041744555.1 Pyrinomonadaceae bacterium | reverse complement strand
CGGACCCGAGCTTTATGAATTTGAAGTGCAGTTCGAGCCGATCGTGAACACGCTGGACGGCGATGCGGCCATCTTCGCGGTTATAAAACAAGGCAACGGTCTTCGGTCTGCCAAACGCCGTGTACATTTTATCGCTCAGATATATCAGTCCTTTTCGATTGATCGTAACGCGGGCCACGCTTTTCGACTTCGTAACCGCCGGCCCGCCCGCAAACTTTTCCCATTTTGTGTCTAAGGTCATCATTTTCCTCTCCGTTGTGTTGGTAACACAGTGTTGCAAGGATAACACAGACGTTTCAGGAAATGCAACAAGAAAAATCAGGGATGAGGGATGAGGGATGGGGGATGAGGACGGCAATCCGTAATTCGTAATTTGTACTTGGTAATTCGACATTAAGGGATAGATGGTACTGATGAACTAGTCGAAATAGTTGGATCAGTAATTTGTCGCCGAAAAGCGGTCATACCGGGCACATTCCCGGACATGTAAGTGGATCGATCGGTCATGCAAGATGTCGAGTCGGACATGCGGTGACGCTTTGAGGTCATACGCACGAAAATCCCGCGATGCCTTTGCGAATCCGTCGATCGCTATGCTATTCTTACTCCTTTGTAAATCGAGCGATTTTTCTATTTATCAGAGGAGCAATTTAATACAAATGGCTAATAACGGGGACATGAAAGTCGGTAAGGTGGTGCAGATCATCGGGCCGGTTGTCGACGTCGAATTCCAGGATTATCTTCCGCCGATCCATCAGGCACTTCGTATTTCTTCAGAGGGTTTTGACGTCGAGAACACGGTCGACGTTGTGGCCGAAGTTCAGCAGCACCTTGGCGAAGGCCGTGTGCGTGCGGTTTCGATGCTGCCGACGGACGGAATGGTCCGCGGTATGAAGGTGATCGACCTTGGCGGGCCGATAACGGTGCCGGTCGGGCCTGCGACGCTGGGCCGCGTGATGAACGTGATCGGCGATCCGGTGGATGAACTCGGGCCGGTCAACAGCGAAACGCGTGCGGGTATTCACCGCCACGCACCGAGCTTTGACGAACAGGCGACCACACTCGAAATGTTCGAAACGGGCATCAAGGTCATTGACCTTGTTCAGCCGTTTCTCCGCGGCGGAAAGATCGGTCTGTTTGGCGGTGCGGGCGTTGGTAAAACGGTTCTGATCATGGAACTGATCAACAACGTCGCGATCGGTTCGGACGGCTATTCGGTATTTGCCGGTGTCGGCGAACGAACCCGTGAAGGGAACGATCTGCTCCGCGAAATGGTCGAATCGAAGGTTATTAAATACGGCGACGCATTCAACGAACACATGGAAGAGACCGGCGAATTTGACCTTTCTAAGGTCGATAAAGCCGAGATCCCGGGTTCGAAAGTAGCACTTGTTTACGGACAGATGACCGAGGCTCCGGGAGCACGTCTTCGAGTAGCGCTGTCGGGTCTGACCGTTGCTGAGCATTTCCGCGACCAAGGTAACGACGTGCTCTTTTTCGTCGATAACATTTTTAGATTTACGCAGGCCGGTTCGGAAGTGTCCGCACTTCTAGGACGTATGCCGTCCGCTGTGGGCTATCAGCCAACGCTCGCTTCGGAAATGGGCGAAATGCAGGAACGCATCACCTCGACCAAGACCGGTGCGATTACGTCGATCCAGGCCGTTTATGTGCCCGCTGACGACTACACCGATCCGGCTCCGGCAACGACATTTGCCCACCTTGATGCTGTTACGGCTCTATCTCGTCAGATCGTGGAACTCGGTATCTACCCTGCAGTTGACCCGCTTGCGTCGAACTCGCGAATTCTCGATCCGCAGATCGTCGGTGACGAGCATTACAATACTGCACAGGAAGTTAAGCGTATCTTACAGCGTTATAAGGACTTACAGGATATAATTGCAATTCTAGGGCTGGATGAACTAAGTGAGGAAGACAAGCTTACCGTTGCTCGCGCGCGAAAGATTCAACGGTTCTTCTCGCAGCCTTTCTTCGTCGGTGAACAGTTCACCGGTTTGAAGGGCGAATACGTTAAGATCGAAGACACGATCAAAGGCTTCCGAGAGATTCTCGAAGGCAAATGTGACGATCTGCCGGAGCAGGCGTTCTACATGGTCGGAACGATCGAACAGGCAAGAGACAAAGCCAAGAAAATGTCGGCCGCTGCGTAGCAGCGAAAGGTAAAGGTAAAAAGGCAAAAGTAAATAAGTTCTGAACTTTTGCCCTTTTCCTTTTTTCTTATCGAATCTATGTTAAAACTCGAAGTTGTAACCCCCGAACGAAAAGTTGTTGAAGCCGAGGTCGATTCGGTTACCGTTCCAACGGCAAGCGGCGAGGCAGGCATTATGTCCGCCCATGCTCCGCTGATCTCGGCATTGAAGCCAGGAATTCTGACGTACTCCGAAAAAGGAAATGTCGAAAAATTAGCTGTATCGACAGGGTTTGTTGAGGTAAGCAATAACCTTGTTTCGGTGATGACAGATTTCGCGGAAAACGCAGGGGACGTTGATTTGAACTCGGCCAAAAAAGACCGCGAGGAAGCGGAGAAGGAGCTTTCGGCGGTTTCGTCCGAACCAAGCGAGAACACTGAAGGCATCCGTGAACGGATCGAACACGCAAACGCTCGAATCCAGGTTGCCGGAAGCAGATGACGGTCTCCGTTTGAGCGTCGGATCATAGTTTTTTTAAAATTTAGGTATAACTACTTGACAAATTGCTCTACAAATATAAACTTAGTGCTTCGCCCCCAAAAGTAAGAAAAGATAAAGTCGATATTTGCTTAGTACTAATAGTGCTGACTACTCTATTTGACTTTGTTGTTAGCGATTTAGTTTTCGGATGAGTTGATCTCCACGGTCAAGGATTCCGGAAATGGAAAAGGTACTTTATACGGTGTGGGAGACGTATTCGGTGCCTTTTCCGCTTTTGAATTCTGCATTTCCGATTGCACACCAGGAGGATCCTGATTTTTCTTTCCCTCATTCCGGGTTCGTTGTACAATCAAGACATAATGAGTATATCTTGAGTTGATACTTACAACTTAAGAAAGATGCAAACAATTCATTAACATTGGAATCTAACTGGTAGAAATCTATGAACGAATACTCAACATCATTCGGTAATTCAGTAGCGGATGCGATGCCCGCGGAACGGGCTCAATTCATTCGTAAGACTTATATGCTCCTTGCTGCGGCAATCCTTGCATTCGTTGCCGTTGAGACCTTCCTTTTTCTTTCCGGCGCCGCGTATGCGATCGTTTCGGTCTTATTCATGGGCGGAAGCATGGGCTGGCTAGTTGTCCTCGGCCTATTCATGGGAGTTTCGTACCTTGCCAATCGTTGGGCAATGTCAGATACCTCGACGGCGATGCAGTACTTCGGGTTGGGGATCTTCGTCCTTGCTGAAGCTGTGATCTTTGTGCCAATGATCTTTATCGCTGCTACGTATTCAGACGCGTCTGTGATTCCGAAAGCTGGGATCGTAACACTTGGATTATTTTTGGGTATCACGGCGACAGTATTTATTACTAAGGCCGACTTTTCTTGGCTCGGGCCCATCGTAGCGATCGGCAGTTTTGCAGCCCTTGGATTGATCGTTGCGAGTGCTCTCTTTGGATTCTCGCGTGGCAGCGTTTTCGCTTTCGGGATGGGCGCGTTTGCCGGAACTGCGATCCTTTACAATACATCGCAGGTCTTACACCAATATAATCCTAAACAGCATGTGGCCGCTTCGCTAACATTATTTGCCGGTATTGCTCTGCTCTTCTGGTACATACTGAGCATCTTTAGTTCGAGAGATTAGTTTCTCTCGGTGTTGTTTTGGTTAAGTATTAATGGTTCGTGATCGACTGTATTATCGTAGCCACAGGATCACGAACTTTTTCGGTTAGAGGTCAACTAAAATGAAACGTCTTCAGTTAACTTTTGTAGTCATTTGCTTGGGCACGATAGGCATGTTGGCCCAGTCGCAACCGGCTCCGTATTCAGCGCTAAAAATTGGCGACGCCGCACCTGATTTTGAGCTGAATGACACTGCTGGGAAAAAGGTGAAACTCAGCGACTATCGCGGAAAGAAAAACGTGGTGCTTGCTTTCTACGTGCTTGCTTTCACCGGTGGCTGAGCGGCCGAACTCAAAGCGTATCAGTCTGATATCGCAAAATTCGACGCAAAAGAAACACAAGTAATTGGAATTTCAATGGATAGCTTTGCTTCCAACAAAGAGTTTGCTAAGCAGCTTGGAGTGACGTTTCCATTGCTCAGCGATTGGAAGCGAGAGGTCTCAAAAGCATTCGGTCTCTACAATGAACAATCCGGGTATGGACGGCGTGCTACGTTCGTTGTCGATACGGAAGGAAAGCTGCAGCATGTTGAGGTCGGAAATTCGGCGGTCGATCCATCCGGAGCGTATCAATCATGCGATCTGATCCAGCAGCGAAAAGCCGCACGAGCAAAACAAGAAAAGCCGTGATCCATCACGCAGACTAGTCGGGCAATTCGATCTCTTCAAGGCCGATCTCGCCGCTCGAATCCTTCATCAAGACTTCGATCCGGCGCTCGGCCTTTATTAGTCGATCGCGGCAATCTCGCGAGAGCTTAACCCCTCGTTCAAATAAAGCGAGGCTTTCCTCTAATGCCATATCGCCTTCCTCAAGTTTTCCGACGATCTCTTTAAGTTCGTCGAGCGATTCTTCAAACGTCTTAGCCATAACTATTCAAAAAAGATCTCTGCCTGTTTTATTAATGATTCCAGATCTTTGACGCCCAATTGCTTACCTGCATTCTTCGGGTCGTTATTCGATGCAGCACCTATCAATTGTTGACCGACCGATTGTGCGATCCGCGTCGCAAGTGCTTCGTCGCGAACACCGACAATTTTCCAACGCTCTCCATTCTTTTTCATCTGCACTTCAAAACGATGTTCCGGAAGTCGCGAGGTTACAGTTGCAAACTCTCCATCGATCTTTATGTTCAGATATCTATCCGCTCCTAACACCATCGCGGCAAAAGGAACGTCGGAAAACCGCTGAGTTTCGTTCTGCAATAGCCTTGGAAGTTCGGACCGAGCACGCTCTTTTGCGATCGGCAAGATCGGCGATGCGATCTTTAGCAGTTGATCGAGCACCGCCGGCGGCATTCCGCGACCGTACATCTGGGCGGCTTTGGACGTGATCTGCGGTAGAAAGTTTTCGATCACGGCGTCGGTATCAACGAACTTCGAAAAGGCACTGTCGTTGCCTCGCCGGGAGCTGTCGATCAGCAATGCAAGCGAATATTGCGGCGTGTCTTCAAAGCTTCGCCAATAAAAATATGCTGCGATCGATGCGATCAATGCCAGCGATGCCAACACCGTAGAGCTTATCAAAAATACTTTCTTCAAATAAGTTTCCTATTCCGCCGAAAAAACATCCGTTACCGAAGCGTCCACTCGTCCGCGAGCAAGACGAATTTTGAGCTTGTCGCCCGGTGCAAGCGGAGCGGCATCGCGAACGATCGTTCCGTCAATGGTCTGCGTGATTGAGTAACCACGATCTAAGACGCGCAATGGCGACATTGCATCAAGCTGTACCATCGCAGTTTCAATAAGCACTTGCCGGTCTCTGGTCAGTGCAGCTCCGTTTGACGTAGAACGCTGATCCAAAATGCCCAAACGGCGTTTGTTCTCACCAACTTTCTTTGCCAGACCGACGGGCGACAGCCGAAGCGAAACATCGCGAAGTTGTTGCGATCGTTCCTGCAACGTTTTCGCTAAATTCCGAGTTGCGTCATATATCGACCGATCGATTTGATGCCGTTTCTCACGAAGCGATGCCGGAAATTCTGCGAAGACTGGTGCCATCGCAAGCGATCGAACATCTCCATGAGCGGTCAACAGCCGCATATTCATCGAACGGATTAGTTCGGCGGTCGAGCGGCGGAGATGTTCGATTATATCGGACTCAGCCTTTGCGACGATCTCGGCCGCGGCGGACGGTGTCGGAGCCCGCAGGTCTGCGACGAAATCGGCGATCGTGAAGTCAATTTCATGGCCGACCGCCGATATAACCGGAATGTTCGATTCGCGAATTGCACGTGCGACCAATTCTTCGTTGAACGACCATAGATCTTCTGCCGAACCGCCGCCGCGGCTGACTATCAGCACATCGATCTTTTGTGTGTTCAAGACAGTTGCGTTGAATTCGTTCGCCATTCGAATTCCATTAGTTATTTGTTCACCCGCTCGTTCGCCCTGAACAAGCGTCGGAATGATCACAATGCTGACCGATCTTGCGCGGCGTTCAAGTACGGTCAAAATATCTTGTAACGCGGCACCGGTTGGGGACGTGACAACTCCGACCCGACAGGGAAATGGCGGAATCGGGCGTTTTATCGATTCATCAAAAAGCCCTTCTTTCTGCAATCTTGCTTTGATCTGTTCGAATGCTACGGCAAGGGCACCTTCGCCGACCGGTTCGAGCGATTCGAC
>JBGTKQ010000024.1:0-33454 GCA_041744555.1 Pyrinomonadaceae bacterium | reverse complement strand
CTCCTGGAATACCCAATTTTTCACCAAACCCGACGATACGCAACGACCTAGCAAATCGTCCGCAGAAATTGCCTAAGAAGGTAAAAGACGCTGTGGTCGGCGAGGTGAAAGACCCGTGGGGCGACGACACTGAAACCGAAGACGAAGGCACAAAAACGGATACGCAACCAGGCAAAGGCAAACCCGGTGATAAAACTCTCGCCGATAAAGGCGGGAAGCCAGAACCTTCGCCAAAACCGGCTGATCCAGCGGAAGAATCGCAGCCCGATAAGCTCGGCGTTTTTATCAACAAGCGCCCTCTTCGTGAAGGTGCGGATGAAACGATAGCCAAGATCGATAGTGGCTCCGTTGATCTGTCTAAATCGTTCAAGGCTTCGATATCAGGTTCGTTGGGCCTCGGGAAAGATGGCAAGACAATAGTTCTGTTAAATCCCAAACCGGTTGCGAACGACCCGAAGGTTCCGAACGATCCGGCAATGGAAAAGCTCGCCCAAGATTGGATAATCCGCGTGGGTGATGCCGGCTGGCTCGGACACCTGCATAATTTGAATGTTAGAAAGGTCGTTATAACGGTTGAGCAAAATGCCGATCAGTTTCTTGCAACCGTAAGGGCGGATCAGCCGACCGAGAATGCAGCGAAAGTGGTCGCATCTGGTTTAAATTCGATGCTGAGCTTAGCAAAGGGTTGGACCGATGGCGATGAACAGCTATTTTTGTCGGAAATGGAGACGTCCAACGAAGGTAAGATCTTTGTTTTGAAATTTGATATGCCGAAGGCGCAGGTTCAGGAATTGATACAGCGCAAACTCGCGGAGTCGAAAACAAAGGAACAAAAGCCAAACGGAAATGCGGGTTTTCGCGCCAATGACGCAAATGCGGCAAAATAAGATTTGAATATTCAGTTCGACAAAATCAAATTATTCTTATTAGTTTCGTGCTTCGTCGCTTCTGGATTATTGGCATCCGATATCCCTGCGCAGAACCCAGAATCTGTGTCCGATGAGTTTAGCGTTTTCGTAAATAAACGGCCCGTTCGAGTGTTTTCCGACCGGGCAATTCATGAAATCGATTCGAAGCAGGTCGATTTGAGGTCGAACTTTAAGGTGGCCATCTCGGGAGACCTTGGTCATGGACCTGATGGAAAGATCAAAATTCTGAAGAATCCGAAATCTGTTACGGCGGAAGGTGATCCGAATTGCAACGAAAGTTCAGTAACGGTTAAATTCGTCCAAGATGCGATCCTGGCTGTTGGCGATGCTGGTTATCTCGGCTATCTCTACGTGATGAAGGTTCGGAATGTTATCATTTCGGTGGAGCAAACATCCGAATTGTTTCGTGCGGGCGTTAAAGCCGATCAAGAGAAGGCGAATACGGCGAAAATTACAGCTTCAGCCTTGAACACCTTTCTTACAATCGCCAAACAATCGGCCAAGGACGATGAGAAACTGATTCTTTCTAAAATGAGTAGTTCTGCCGACGGGAAAGACTTTGTATTGCAGTTCGAGATGCCAAGGGCTGAATTTCATAAGTTCTTGGACGCGAAGATCGCAGAGTCAATCAAGACAAATGCAGTCGGTCAAGCGATCAAATAATTTTTGAGCAAGAAGAACCAAAATACGATCTTTTACCTGACTACGCTAAGCGTGTATCTCGGGCTCTTGCTTGTTGGAGGAACCCCTTGCGTTTTAGCCCAACACGCTGCAACAACTAAGGCTTTTGAGTTAAAGGATGAGATCGAAACTTGCGATGATCTAGATAAGGATCCCGATCCGGTCAGTTTAGGCCTGTCGGTAAAGATCTATTTTGAGGATGTTGACTTTTTTCTCGCTGGCTTGCAGCAGTTGAGCCGACGGGGAATCTTCGATCATGAACGTGACCGTTTTGAGGTTTCTCAGGATACGTTGCTTCCGTGCATTGATGCGAACAAGGTCGGACGATACATTCCAAGGAAATTTGAATTATCAAACGCAGGTCTGAGCTCTCACCTAAGGCGTTTTGGAAACCTGCTCAACGACGGCTATTCACTTGCCGATTGTTTGCAAAACAGGCATTTTGCCGATCAGGAAGCAACCGAATCCAAATTTGCATTTCGTCTCGATAATAACGATCTGAATATCGAGGTTGCCGTCAAAAAGAGATCTGCTGATCACGCCAACCGTTTTCTCAGCCACTTAGACCGGGCCATTCTCGTTTTCAAGGAACAGAACAAGGCCGTTAATTTTAATGTAATATTTGACGCGACCCGAGTGGCCTCGAAAGACGATCAGATCTTTATAGTTACTCGCCTTCCCCGTGCAGGACTCGATGCCCTACTTGCTAAAAACGCGAAGTAGCGGCGAGCAGAGTTGATCTCTTGTACTTCTCGCCTTTCCAACAACCAATTTAAGTTCAAGAGTTGCGATGTTTAGTGCATTCGGGCAATCTTTAGAGTTTGTTCCGTCGGCTCTTATTTAGAGGTAATCATGGCAGTTAACAGTTTTGCAGATAAGATGGTGAAAAGGATATTCGGCTCGTCGAGCGATATCTTTCTTAAAAAAGTTAAAGCGACAGTCGCCCAGATAAACGATTGGGAACCGGCGATCGAAAAGCTCTCGGATGACGAGCTGAAGGCCCAGACGCCTAAGTTCAAAGAGATGATCGCGAATCATCTCGATGGTATCGACGAGAAAGATGCCCGGCGGAAAGCCGAGCAGGACATCTTGCACGACATTTTGCCCGAAGCCTTTGCGACGGTTCGCGAGGCTTCACGCCGTGTCACCGGAATGCGCCACTTCGACGTGCAGATGATCGGCGGTATCGCATTGCATCAAGGCCGCATTGCAGAGATGCGAACCGGTGAAGGTAAGACACTCGTTGCGACACTGCCGTCATATTTGAACGGGCTCACCGGCCGCGGCGTAAACGTCGTTACGGTCAACGATTACCTGGCATCCCGCGACGCCGAATGGATGGGCAAGATCCATCAGTTCCTTGGGCTCAGGGTCGGCTGTATTCAAAATGATATGGATGATGTCGAGCGAAAGGATGCTTACGCCTGCGACATCACCTACGGTACGAACAACGAATTTGGCTTTGATTATCTTCGCGACAATATGAAGTTCGATGTTGAATCGCTTGTTCAACGCGATCATTATTTCGCGATAATCGACGAAGTTGACTCGATCTTGATCGACGAAGCCCGAACGCCGCTTATAATTTCCGGTGCGACCGACGAGGCGACCGACAAATACTTCCATGCAAATGAGATCATTCCGAATCTCGAACGCGGCCACAAAGACGAAGAAACAAAGGTTACGACCGGCGATTATCTTCTTGACGAAAAAAATCACTCGTCCGTGTTGACCGAAGCCGGTGTTTCGAAAGCCGAACGGCTGCTAGGTGTCGATAATCTCTATGATCCGGCGAATATGGACCTGCTCCATTGCGTCGAACAGGCATTAAAAGCTCATACACTTTATAAGGCCGACCATCATTATGTCGTTCAGGACGGCGAGGTCATCATCGTTGATGACTTCACCGGCCGTTTAATGGCTGGGCGACGGTGGTCGGACGGTCTTCATCAGGCTGTCGAAGCGAAAGAAGGTGTAAAGATCGAACGCGAAAACCAGACGCTCGCTACTATAACGCTTCAGAACTTCTTCCGAATGTACGAAAAGCTTTCGGGTATGACTGGAACCGCCGAAACTGAAGCAGAAGAATTCGGCACGACCTACAACATCGATGTAGTGATGATCCCAACCAACCGCTCGATGGTTCGTGTGGATAATTCGGACATGATCTACCGGACGCTGCCCGAAAAATGGGATGCCGTCGTTGATGAGATCAAGGATCTACATGCGAGCGGCCGGCCGGTTCTGGTTGGAACTGTTTCTGTCGAAAACTCCGAGCTTATCGCCGACAGGCTGAAGAAAGCCGGCATTCCTCATAATGTTCTCAACGCCAAGTATCACGAACGCGAGGCTGAGATCATCGCACAAGCGGGTCGAAAAGGCGCGGTAACGATCGCGACGAACATGGCCGGCCGCGGTACCGATATTTTGCTTGGAGGAAATCCAGATTCGCTCGCTGAAGAATATCTAAAGCGAATGGAGATCAATCCCGACGAAGCAACGCCGGAGCAATTCGAAGAGCAGCTCACGAAAGCGAAAGCTGTCGTCGCAGCCGAACATGCCGAAGTCGTAGCCGTCGGCGGACTTCACATCCTTGGAACTGAACGACACGAATCGCGCCGTATCGATAATCAGCTTCGCGGGCGTGCCGGACGTCAAGGCGATCCGGGTTCATCGCGTTTCGTCCTTTCGCTAGAAGACGACCTGATGCGGATCTTTGCGGGCGATAAGGTTCGTTCGATGATGGAATGGCTCGGAATGGAAAAAGGAGTTGCGATCGAAAGCCGCACGGTTTCCAAACAGATCGAACGGGCCCAGAAAGCCGTCGAGGCTCGCAACTTCGAAACCCGCAAACACGTTCTCAAATACGACGACGTGATGAACAAACAGCGTGAGACGATCTACGGCCTTCGCCGTCAATTGATGTTTGAGCCCGAGCATCGCGACTATTTGCTCGGCGAAAAAGGTGTCGCTCGTGACCTGCTGCACGATCTGACCGGCAGCTTTTTGAATCTTGAAGTCGGTCCCGATAAATGGGAGATCGAAACTTACGCGGCAGAGATCGAGAGCATTTACGCGATCGATCCGGCAAAGGATGCGGATGTCGATTACCGTACGATGAACCCTGATCAGATCGCGGAAGCAATTTGGAAAAAGGCATCGGCGAATTACGCTGCGAAAGAAAAGATCGCCGGTGGTGAAAGTTTGCGGGCGTATGAGCGTTACATTATGCTCAACATTATCGACTCACAGTGGAAGGACCATCTTGCTTCGATCGATCAGGTAAAACAGGGCATCGGCCTCGTCGGTTATGGTCAAAAAGATCCGCTCGTCGAATACAAGAAACAGTCATTTGATATGTTTCAGGATATGCTCGATCGGATCGACACGAATACGACTAAGGCTCTTTTCCATCTTGAAGTCGTCAACCGCGATGAGGAAGAAGAACGCGAACGGCTCGAACGGCTCGCTCAACAGCGTGCACGCAAACAGGCCGCCGGAATGGCGTTCACCGGTGCGATGGGAACTGCCGAATCGGCCGGAGCCGAGGCCGCACGCCACACGCCGTTCGTCCGCGATTCGCCAAAAATGAAACCCAACGAACCGTGCTACTGCGGTTCCGGAAAGAAGTTCAAGAAATGCCACGGAGCTGGATAGGTTCCGACACTTATTGAATTGCACGCAAAAAAGAGGCTGTCTCGTTAAGACAGCCTCTTTCCTTTTGCAATCGAACTACAAATAAATGAACAGCCCCACCGGCAACCGCGAAGTTGCAACCGTTGGACATTGACCCCATTCGAATAGACTAACCGAACTATTACCAGAGTTGAGCACCCAGAAATTCTGGTTATTCGGATCAGTACTACTACGCCAGGAAGGTCCGAACTTGCCCGTTGAAGATTGAAATCGTGTTTCGCGTCGCCGTCGAAATCGCCGATCAGCGGGAAGAAGTCGGTATAACCGTTCCGGAAGTACCCCAAGCGTACCATTTGCCGTTCCGCCTGATCCAGGTATCGGTGTAACGTGTGCTTCGGTCATAGGCGGCTCCTTTTTCGTCCTTCCCTTTTGTGCGAAAAGTGCCGGTGACAACGGCGAAGTCGCGGTCTAAGCGGATGTTCATTCCGGTGGTTTCCGCGAGTTCCACCGTGCTCTTCCCGCCTACCGTGTCAGCGATCTCGGCAGCTTTATTCATTCGTTCGGCGGTCGTGCTGCTTACGCTTTGAAAATCGGGTGCGAAATTGCTTTCGAACCAAGCCTTATCGCGATTCTTGATCGCGTCGTTCCAATCCTGCTCGAGGTACCAGAGAACGGCGTAATCATCGAGATCGCTACCAGCGTTGCTCACAACCTGCCACGCTCCACCGCGCTTTTCCAGAAAATGAACGCTCCGAGAATAAAACGTCTCGGGTTTTCCGTCCGGGCCGTCCGGCACTACGATGGTATTGCGATGCGTGATCGTCGCGGTCATCGGCGTGCACGAAATGAAGTAATGATCAGCCGTGACCCTGTCCGCACCGGAGGGATTCGCTTTGTTTCGTTCGTACGTCGCCATTGCCCCATCGATCGCAGACGTTTTTGTTTGCATTCCCGGCAATCCAGCAAAATCGTCTGCATAGATCTTCATCATCGCGCCGCGATCGCCTGACTGATTCGCCTTTGTCCACGACGCGTCCCACGCTGCCAGAGTCTTTTTGTCTGCATCGCTGCACTGTGAAAACCCGAAACCGGCCGCAATCATCGTCAACAGTATCGTACCCAAAATGTTTTTCATGAATATCTCCTTCTTCCGAGCGAAACAATGGTTCTAAAAATAGGTTCCCATTATCGTCGGTTTCCGAGATGCTTATGGTCGAGATATCGGCGTTGCTGCAGCATCGAAAGGCAGCAACTCGCTCGCTTTGATCAAATGCGGATTGTGAAGTGACGTGGCGAAATATATTCCTATCGGACAAGCTTGTCAACAATGTGTCGCTTTCGGTTAAAATCAGACGCGATGGAATTTACGATAAAAAAAGCCAGGAAGGAATTTGCGAATGTCATCAGCGTTCTCGCCACGACCACTTTCTACGAGGCATATTTCGAACAAGATACGCCGATAGATATTGCAAATTACATCACCGAATCGTTCTCGCCGACGACGATCGAGGCAGAAATGGACTATGAAGCCGTCGAATATTACCTCGCTTTTGTTGATGAACACGCGGTCGGGTACATAAAACTCATGCGCGGGACGGAAGCGGAAGGCATCGATCCGAAAATTTCCCTGGAAGTCAAAAGAATTTACGTCGTCGAACGCTTTTGGCGGGCGGGAATCGGCGAAAAGCTTCTGAATTTTGCGAAAAACCGTGCGAGCGAGCAAGGTTTTGCGTATTTATGGCTCGGCGTGTGGCAGGAAAATGCTCGAGCACAGCGATTTTATGCAAAATTCGGCTGGAAAAAGGTAGGAACGATCACATTTCCTTACGGCGACACCGTCGGGATCAATGACGTTCTTCGAATAAACCTTGACTAAAGAGAGATGTAACAACCAAGTTACATGAAATTAACCGTTACTTAATAACCATCGTTTAGCCTCAACGTTTGTTTCCTCTCTATTTATCAATTTCAAACGGAGAACCCTATGAATCGTGTTGCTGACGCTTTTCGCTTGTCTTCATTCTTAGTTTTATTCCTTTTTACAGTCGTTTCCGTAAATGCTCAAGGTTCCGGATCGGTTTCTGGCCGGGTTCTCGACGGCACCACCGGAAACGCTTTGCCCGGCGCCAGTGTAAAAGTTGATGGAACGCCGATCTCGGCCGAGACCGACCGTTCCGGTGCATTTACACTGGTTAGAGTTCCAGCCGGCAACCAAAAGATCGTCGTTTCTTACCTTGGCTTTGAGTCGAAGACCATAGATGTATCGATAGCAGCCGGTGAAAATGCCGCCGATCTTTCAGTTGAATTGGCCGTCGGGATCAGCGAAACGGTGATCGTAGAAGCTCCGATCCTTGAAGGCCAAGCCCGAGCCTTGAATCAACAAAAAGAATCGTTAAACATTCAAAGCATCGTGTCCGCCGACCAGATCGGACGTTTTCCCGATCCGAATTCTGCTGAGGCCGCACAGAGAATTCCCGGAATCACGATCGAACGCGATCAAGGCGAAGGCCGCTACGTTCAAGTTCGCGGAACTGAAGCCAGGCTGAACTCGACCCAGATCAATGGCGAACGCGTTCCGTCACCGGAAGGCGATGTCAGGCAGGTCGCACTCGACGTAATTCCTGCAGACCTTCTAGATTCGATCGAGGTCACGAAAGCTTTGACAGCCGATCAAGATGCCGATTCGATCGGAGGAACGGTCAACCTGATCACGAAAGGTGCTCCTGAAAAGACCCGTGTTTCGCTTACATTCGGCCTTGGCTACAACCGTTTGGTTAACGACGGGATCGAAAATTTCAATGGAACATTCGGTCGCCGATTTGCAGACAAGAAGCTTGGCTTTTTGTTTTCCGGTAGCTATTTGAATACAAATCGCGGATCGGAAAGCGTCGAACCGGCGTACGACGAAGGCTTTCTTGAAGAACTTGAAATAAGAGATTATCAGGTAAATCGTCGCCGTTGGGGAACAAATCCTTATGTAGATTACCGCTTTTCCGATTCGTCCGAAGTTTACTTCCGCGGCATCTACAACGATTTCAAAGACGACGAATTCCGGCGGCTGATCGCTTTCAAAGTAGCTGATAACGAGATCGCCCGGGAACTGCGCGACCGAGCGGAAACCCAAAAGATCTATCAATTCTCTGGCGGCGGACGTCACCTGCTTGGCCGTTCGATCCTGCTCGATTACAGAGTTTCTTACGGTTACGCCGAAGAGGACGAACCGAAGAATATCAGCTCGGCATTCTTGCAGGAAGACGTTGATTTCAACCCGAACGTGAGCCCAAGTTCGATAGATCCTGAGAACATTCAAGCAAATCCGTTGAACGAAGATATCAACGAATTCGTATTTGACGAGCTTACGTCCGCCG
This sequence comes from Pyrinomonadaceae bacterium, assembly GCA_041744555.1. Classification (GTDB taxonomy): domain Bacteria; phylum Acidobacteriota; class Blastocatellia; order Pyrinomonadales; family Pyrinomonadaceae; genus OLB17. Next base: position 24,840 of record JBGTKQ010000024.1, on the reverse strand, counting down.
ACAATTTCACCAAAGAAAGCAGCTTTACGGCACAGTTCAACATGGCAATCCCGTTGCCCACCGCTCGCAATTTTGCCGGAACGTTCAAATTCGGCGTGAAGAATCGCTTCAACCGTAAGGAGCGAGACAACGAAGAGTTCGAATTCGGGCTGGAGGACGATATTTTCCTGACAGATATTCTCGACACGAGCTACAACAAATCTTCGTATCGCGGCGGTTTGTACAATTTCAACCCGTCATTTCAGGACCCGGCACGTATCGCTGCACTTAGGACTTCGCCCGGCGCCGAAAGTGAAAAGCTTTTCGAGGAAGATTCGGCAGATTACGATGCACGCGAAAACATCTTCGCTTTCTATGCGATGGCGCAGCTCGGTTTCGGCGAACGGTTTGTGCTTGTTCCCGGCATTCGTTACGAACAGACCGATGTTGAATACACAGGTTTCCGCGTTTTGTTTGACGACGAAGGCGATTACGATTCAACCAATCCTCTCAACGGCGATAATTCGTTCCGAAACTGGTTCCCGTCGATCCACGCAAAATACCGCATTGGCGACAACACGAATTTCCGTGCCGCTTACACGCGTTCGCTTGCTCGGCCTAATTATGTCGATCTCGTTCCGTTTCAATTGATCCTGCGGGAAGACAACGAACTCGAACGCGGCAATCCGTTCCTTCGCCCGACAACCTCTGACAACGTCGACTTCCTCTTCGAACATTATTTTCAGAACGTCGGCGTGATCTCGGGCGGTTTCTTTTACAAGCGGTTGAAGAATTACATCTTTCCTTTTCGTTTTGAAGAAGACATTGCGTTCGGCGGCGGCGAACCGACGACTTTTGAAGTCACCGAGCCGCGAAACGGCGAAAGTGCGAGCCTTTACGGTTTCGAGCTCGCTTATAATCAGCGTTTTAACTTTCTGCCCAAGCCGCTCGATGGGTTTGGGATTTACGCGAATTATACTTACGTAAATTCTGACGCTGTTCTGCCGAACGAAGATATCGGCGAGCCCGGACGCGATTCGATCCTGCCCGGACAGGCGAAGAATGTTGCCAACTTTGCGGTGTTTTACGAGAAATTCGGCTTCTCCGGACGCGGTTCGCTGCATTATCGCGATCGATTTCTTAGCGAAGTTGCGGGTTCGCCGGATTTCGATCTGTTCGTTGAGAACCATTTACAATTCGATTTCTCAGCAAGCCAGCGAATCACAAAGAACGTTCGAGTCTTTGCCGAGTTCATCAACATCAACAACCGTCCGTTCAAGTCTTACGAAGGCGTTTCGAACCGCATTCGGCAGGACGAGCGTTACAAATGGTGGTCAACTTTCGGCGTAAAGCTCGATTGGTAATCGTTTCCATTCTAAAACGGGCGGAAGATGTGCCGGAGCGATCCTGTAACATCTTCCGCTCTATTTTTTGCTAAATTATAGATATGGACAGAAGAAACTTTATCGCAGCGTCGTCGGCTGCGGGCCTTTTTACGGCATTTGGCGGGTTTTCTGAATTGGCGAAAGCGGCGGAAAAGAGAGGTTCGCTGGCGTCGGCACGTGCGATCGGATTTGGCGAACTTGTTCCGACCGCGGCGAAGAACACGGGCGAAAAGGTTTTGGCATTGCCACGCGGTTTTGAATACACCGTCTTCGGCAAGACCGGCGACAAGATGTCCGACGGCCAAGTTACGCCGAACGAACACGACGGAATGGCGGCGTTCATGAGCGGAAACGAGCTGCGGCTCGTCCGCAATCATGAAATTAACGACGACGTGCCTAAAGAAGGCGTTGCGATCGGCACCGCGAACCATTACGACGAAATGGCCGGCGGCGGAACTACGACGCTTGTCATAAATCCACGCACGCGGCTTATCGAACGCGACTTCGTTTCGTTAAGCGGCACGCTGAACAATTGCGCGGGCGGCCCGACGCCTTGGGGAACGTGGATCTCCTGCGAAGAAACGACTCACGGCACGACAAAATACAAGGACGACGACGATGAACCGGTCGGCGGCTACCCGAAATCGCACGGATATTGTTTCGAAGTGCAGGCTTCGGCCAATAATACGCTTGCTCCGGTCGCTTTGACGGCGATGGGACGCTTTTCGCACGAGGCGATCGCGGTCGATCCGAAGACCGGGATCGTTTATTTGACCGAAGACGCCAAACCGTTCTGTGGTTTTTATCGATTTATCCCGAATCGTCGCAGCCGTTTGGCCGAAGGCGGCGTTTTGCAGATGCTTTCGATCCACAAAAAGCCGAACTACAACACGCAGTTTGGGCAAACTCAGGGAACACGGTTCGATGCACGTTGGGTTACGATCGACGACCCGAACACGATCAAAGCCGACACCGACGAGCAGGCCGTTTTCAAGCAGGGCGCTCGCAAAGGCGGCACGCATTTCAATAAACTGGAAGGCTGTTGGTCGTCGCCCGAAGGCAAGATTTACTTTGTTTCCTCAAGCGGAGGCGATGCGGCGGGCGGTCAGATCTGGCTTTACGAACCGACTGCAAAAGACAAGGGCCGGCTCACGCTTTTGTTCGAATCGCCCGACCGCGAACTGCTCGATATGCCCGATAACATCTGCCTGGACCCCGTTTCGGCCAATCTTTACATGTGCGAAGATAGCGATTATCCCGGACTTTCAGGTACGGGCGATAATTACGTCCGCATTCTGTCGCCAAACGGAAAGATCGCTGATTTTGCACGCAATATCTTGCCCGGATACGAAGAAACCGAGGTCGCCGGAGCAACTTTTAGCCCCGATGGTTCAACGCTTTTCTTCAATATCCAAACGCCCGGCATCACCGTAGCAGTCTGGGGTGATTTTAGAAGGTTTAAGTCTTAGGTTAGTTGATAGGTCGCGACGCTGGTCGGAGTTTCGTAGCAGCGGACTTTGTAAACCTTCACGCGCTCGTCGCCGATGCGGGAATTGAGGTATTCGACGAAATAACGGGCGATGTTTTCCGCCGAAGGGTTTAGTTCTTCGTCAAACGGCGGCATTTCGTTTAAATTTCGGTGATCGAGATAGGTAACGATCTCGTCCGCAGCAGTCTTCAGATCGCCAAAATCGATCAGCAGGCCGATGTTATTCAGCTCCGCACCCTTTGCAAAGATCTCGATCTTGTAATTATGCCCGTGCAGGTTCTCACACTTCCCCTTATAACCCCGCAACTGATGCGCTGAAGAGAAATTCCGCTCGATCATTACTTCGAAAAATGAACTCATTCGCTTATTTTACCTTTCTTATTCACTCTCTCAGAATCTGATACTGAACCGAGAACGACCGCAGCCGCTTCTTTACTTACAGTTCGCAAATTTAAGTCTCGCTGCGGGAATGGGATCTCGATATTGGCGTCGGTTAGGGCAGTGTACATCGCGGTGACGAGATCGCTTCGTAGCGGTACCCATTCTTCGGCATCGTGAGTCCAAATGCGAAGCTCGAAATCGAGCGAACTCTCGCCCATTCCAATGAACAATGCACGCGGTGCTGGTTCTTTTAAGACCTGTTCGAATTCTGTCGGAAGTGACTTGAGGATAGTGAGCACTTCCTGGGGATTCGTGCCGTATGCTACGCCGACGGGAATATCGATCCTGCGTCGATCGTCGGAACCGGTCCAGTTGACGACTTCTTCGGAAATAAGCTGGCTATTCGGCACGATCACATCCGAACCATCAACCTTTCGTACGATACTTGCTCTGAGTCCGATCTGACTGAGTTTCCCGATCTGGCCGGAGATCTCAACTGTGTCGCCAACTTTCACTGGCCGCTCGAACAAAAGGATCATTCCGGACACAAAATTGTTGACTATAGTCTGAAGACCGAGCCCAACGCCCAAACCGAGAGCTCCCAGAACTACCGCAAATTTCGAAAGTTCTATGCCCGCCGCTGAGACCGCAAAAAGAAATCCCGCGACTATGATGGCGTAATGGAGAACCGACGAAATAGCAAAAGAAACTCCGCCGGCAAGATCTATTCGCGGGAAAACATCTTCTTCCAGAATAAAACGAATAAAACGCGACACGAGGATCGCGATCCAGATCATTAGACAAAACAGGAGCACATCACCGACACCGATCGATAACTCACCAACTTTGAAGGAGAATCCTACGAAGTCGCTTAACGCACCGAGCACGATATCTTGGACCGAAAAGAAGCTGAGCACTAAGTATATCCATAAGGTCCCGACCAGCCATGCAACGCCTCGAGTGACTCTTTGGCGTATGTAAAGACGATTGTTTCGTACGGCACTAAGGTAATTGAGCGGCCGTACCCGCAATGCGAAGGCTACCGAACTTCGTATTATCTGAACAAGCGTATATAGCAGAAGAGCTGAATAAGCTGATCGTAGAATTCCGTTTCCTATCAAATTTGAAAGCGAGACAAATCCAGTCACATTCGCTAACAAAGCTATGGCGAAGATTCCGATCACAAACGGGATCGCTTTTCGGACAAAATTGAAAATGCTGAAGGAACCTGCTTCAACATTTTGCTCAACCATCTTCGATCGATAAAACCAAAACAGGAAAAGACAGGCTGCAAGAAGCTCAAAGATAAGGATCGCCCTGTCCGCAAGAGTTAGGTCGTTTAGAACGTCCCGCAGGCGATCTACGATGTAAAGTCCGAGCAGGCCGTAAAGCAGATAATTTAACGGGCGTTCGACGATCTCGCGAAGGATCAGGACCCCGGGAATGATGGCCGCCAGCCCGGTCACAATGGTGAGAAGCCGCGGCGCCTGAACGTAAAACGCTCCCACAAAAAAGAACGAAAGCAATAAGGCGGCCGCGATCGGCATACGGAAGAAAGAAGCAGCACGTTCAAGTTTTGGTTCGTCCGCCACCATCGGTGTGATCTTCTTGCGTACCCAAAACATGAGCAGAAGTAGGCCTACAAGTACGATTCCGTGAAGAGCGAACCGACCAGCCGACTTCGACGCATAATTTGAAAGATCCCGAAATTGATCGGAAAGAGCTTTGGAGAAATCTGCCCAACCGCCAGATGCGGCCGCGACCCAATCTATTTCCCAGACCGGCTTATCGTCTTGAGCAAAGATATTTTCAAGTTCCTGTTCGCGAAGCTGTTTCAGTGAAGAAAGCTCCTCTGCGACCGAAACCGATTGTTCTGAAACCCTTGATGCAACTGAAAGGAATTCCGCCCGCTTTTCACCCGCCAAGCGTTCCGTCGCGGCGATCGCTGTTAGCACTTCGGTCGCTCGGACGGTAATTTCGGCAGGAACAACCTCGGAATCATCCACCAACGCTGTCGAAGCTGTGTTCGTACCGGTCGCGATATTTGAAATAGCATTCGAAGTGTTTGCAGACCTGTTAGCCACGGCCTCTCCTCCGCTCAGCAATGCGTCGGCAGCCGACCATCGTTCGCGGAACTGCTTTAGATCGGCAATTTTTCCATCGATCTCCTTTACCCGGTTCGCAATCGTAGAACTCCAATCGTCCAATCGATTGCGTATCCGGGCCCAATCCCTTTCGGACGCTGCGATCATTTCAAGCGTTAGACTTTCCGGCCTCAATTCGACCCTGCGATCGTGCAACTCCGCGATCTCGACGGCGGTCGATTCGGTTCCGTTCAGGATCGAAGCCGATAGAGATAGACCTTCAATGCTTGATCGAATTTCACGAATCCGAGCCATTGTCTGGTCGGCGTCAGAAATGACGGTTGAGAGCGATATTGGAACCTGTGTTGGACTGGGTTGCGAGCCCGAGTTTGCGTTCGAATTGGTTTGGGCGAACAGCGAACCAAACGGCGAAAGCAATAAAAGTAAGAGAATAGTTACATGTGTGAAGCAGATTGGGAAAGACTTTGAAACTCTGTCGGGGTAGTAAAAGCGCATTTATTCCTTAAAGTATAAGCGTTTTTGGACACGATCGCGAAGCATGTAGAATTCCGGCAGTATTATCGGAAGTTATTTATTGGTCGATCATTTCCCGAATGTGGTCGAGTTCGGACGTGATCCGCATTCTCGGAAGGCTTCTAAGAAAATCCTTTCCGTAGCCCTTTGTTCGGAGTCTGGGGTCGAGTATTGCAATAACACCGCGGTCGGTTCGGCTGCGGATCAGGCGGCCGATTCCCTGCTTTAGCGTGATGACGGCTTGAGGAACACTATAGTCGAAAAACGACTTACCGCCGTTTTCATCGATAAAGCGAGACCGAGCAGCGACGATCGGATCGCTTGGAACGGCGAAAGGCAATTTGTCGATAATGACGCACGAAAGCTGATCACCCTGAACATCTACTCCTTGCCAAAAGCTTGACGTTGCGAACAGTACGGCATTAGGGGTTTCGCGGAATTTTTCAAGCAAACCGGTCTTCGACATTGAGCCCTGTACAAAGCAAGGGTACTTGATCCGATACGAAACCAATTCGAACAATGCATTCATCGAAGAGTTGCTAGTGCATAAAACAAACGCGTGGCCCTGTGTGACTTCCAATATCTTAATGATCTCACCCGCCGCCATTTGTGTGAACTCATTCGACCGCGGATCCGGCATGGCTTTGGGTAAATATAGAACGGCTTGCTTCTCAAAATCGAAAGATGTTTCCGCTTCAAATCCGGTCGTATTGGCGGCATCCAAGCCCAGCCGTTCCCGCACAAAATTGAATGAGCCGCTGGTTGAAAGCGTTGCTGATGTAAGAATGCAGGTTTCGACTTTTTCGAACAATTTTTCCCGCAACAGTTCTGACACATCGACCGGCGAAGCTCTCAAAAAGATCCCCTTTCCCCGACGCTCCAGCCAGTAAACGTAATTACGTTCCGACTGTGTTACAACGAATTCAAGATCGAAACGAGCTTGTCGGGCACGGCGAAGAAGGCTGTCGGCCTCGGGCATTTCTTCGGCGTAGGATTCTAGCGATTTCTCTAATGACGATAACGCTCTATCAAGAGCCTCATGTGCTTCGCCAAGCGGAGTTGGCTGTTGGTTTCCACCCGATGTTCGGAACTGAAATGCATCGGGCAAGAGCGGATAGCGGCCTTCGAACTTTGCCTGAGTAAATCTGATCCAGAACTGCTCAGAAAGGCCCATGATCTTTGCGGCGGTTTTCGTTAGTTCACGGGTCGCGACAGCATCGAAAATGGGAAGATTATCAGTATCGCGGGCAAGCTCGTCGATCTGGAAATTCGATACCTGAAAGCCAAAATAATCGGATGCGACGTCCTCGATCAAGTGAGCCTCATCGAAAATCACCGCACCGTAATCCGGAATAACCTTTCCAAACTTGTTCCCGCGAACGTTTAGATCGGCAAAAAACAGGTGATGGTTCACTACGACAATATCAGCGGCATCTGCCCGGTCGCGCATCCTCGTTACAAAGCACGGTTCGAAATCCGGGCATTTTTGTCCGATGCAAATATCTCCTCTCGCATTTATTCGATTCCAGAAAGAAAGGTTTTCAGGAAGATCTACAAGTTCAGCGCGGTCGCCGGTTTTTGTTTCCTTTACCCAATGAGCAATTTCACGAAAATGATCGAGTTGTTCTAGTCCATCGAGAACTGGCTGATCTTCAGCTTTATGGATCCTGTAGAGACAGGCGTAATTGTTCCTGCCCTTCATATACTCTGCAGTAAACTTGGTCGGCAATATCTTCTTTAGAAAAGGAATATCCTTTTCCATCAACTGTTCCTGTAAGTTCTTCGTCCCGGTTGAAATTACTATCCGTTTTTTCTGCTTAACCGCGGCGGCAATAGCGGGAACAAGATAGGCAAGCGTTTTGCCGGTTCCGGTTCCGGCTTCGACGATCAAATGCCGCTTTTTCTCGAACGCGTCCGCAACTCGCTCAGCCATCTGTATCTGGCCTTCGCGATGTTCGTAGTTCTCGTGAAAACGAGATATCAGCCCGTTCGGGCCGAATACAATTACAGGTTCATTTACGCTCATTTAATACATCGAGAAATTGATTGACTTGGAAAGGGGCGAAATGTTACAAACGAAGTTATTGTAATTGAAGTTTTTTGTGTTTTGATCTCTATGTTTGCCCGCCTGCCGGTGCCGTTAGATTGCACAAACTACCTTGATATTTCCTGTCAATCGTAAATTGTAGATCAATCGAATATCCGATGCGAATTTAACTCGTTAGATTCGTTTCGTGGTCAGGTTCGTGATCAGGTATTTTCTTAAATTTATTCGGAGGATTTCTAATGGTTCGAACTTTATTTGGTTCATTGAGGCATACCGTTTTGCCATCGATCGCCGTTCTTTGTGTTGCAACAGCAATTGCCGTAACTCCGGCGTGGCTTCTCAATCCGATTGCCTCAGCGAACGGAAGCGGTCTTGTTCCCAAGACCGAGAGCCACGATCTCGATTTGCCGAATTACGATATTCGGAGCGACAAGTCGGCTTATCAAAAGATCGAAGGATTTCGCAATTCGTCAGGTTTCAGCGCGGCCCGAATCGCAGATATTCGTGATTCATTCGTACTCGGCGAAGAGGCTCTCCGGTCAAAAGTGCCGACATTAAAGGTCGAATACAATACGGATATCCGTATTCCCGAGATCATTGGCCCGGCAGTTAGCCTCGGAAAGGAATTTCTTACTGAATCGGCCAATGCGAAGCGATCTGATGTTCTGAAGAATTTCTTGAAAGAAAATAGTGAACTGATCGGTGTTTCCGATGATCAGATCGGTTCTTTAAAGGTTTTTTCGGACTATAAAAATCCAGAAGGCGAGCTTTCATTTGTTGAACTCAATCAGGAATTCAGGGGAATTCCGGTGTTTCGTGGCGAAGTTAAAGCGGGCTTCACCAAAAATGGCGAGATCATACGCGTGGTCAACAACCTCGCGCCTGGTATTGACACTTCGTCGCTAAGCTCCGATTTTGGCGATCCATTCACTGCGGTCAGAACTGCCGCAGCAAACATTAAACATGAATTTAGGGCAGAAGATACCAATTTGAACTCGGCTGGAAGCACAGATCTGAAAGCCGTCTTTGGCGATGGCGATTGGGCGACTACGGCTGAGAAAATGTACTTTCCAACCGAGCCCGGTGTCGCAGTGCCGGCTTGGCGAGTGCTTATTTGGCAGCCGGTTAGTGCTTTTTATGTGATCGTCGATTCATCGACTCAAACAGTATTGTGGCGGAAGAACATCACTGAAGATCAGGCAGAACCGGGAACCTATCAGGTTTACACAAATTCGACCGGAATGGTCAATTCGGCTGAATCACCGGCACCGCTTACGCCGGGACCGATCAGCCCGCTGTTGGGGACTCAGGGTCCGCTCCTTACGAGAACTAATATCGCCCGCATTGGCAATGAAGCTCCATATGCGTTCAACAATGCTGGATGGATAGCCGATGGAACTAATATTACCGATGGTAATGCCAATCAGGCTGGCATCGATCGTGACGGTGTAAATGGTGTCGATGCGCCTCAGCCCGGCGACTCTGCCTGCCCGGGTGCAGGCTGCCGCTCGTTCACATCAACATGGAATCCGCCGCCGGGTAATCCGGCACCGGGCGATACTCCTTTGACACCGCAAGCTCAACGAGGGGCCGTGATCCAGATGTTCTATACAATGAACCTTTATCACGATGAACTTTATCGTTTGGGATTCACGGAACAGGCAAGGAATTTCCAGGGAAGCAATTTCGGTCGCGGCGGGGTTGAAAACGATCGAGTTTCTTCCGAGGGACAAGATTCAAGTGGTTCGAACAATGCAAACTTCTCGACGCCTGCAGACGGTAGTCGCGGACGAATGCAGATGTACATCTTTACGGCGGCTGAGCCGGATCGAGATGGAACGACAGACATTGACATCGTTTACCACGAAGCGACACACGGAACCTCGAATCGGCTTCATGGAAACGGAAGCGGCCTCTCGCTGAACATGTCTCGCGGAATGGGCGAAGGCTGGTCTGATTTTTACGCTCACGCAATGTTGTCCGAACCAAGCGATCCGTTGGCGGGTATTTACACCACCGGCGGCTACGTACTCCTTTCTGCAAGCAACACTGATAATTTTTATTACGGAATTAGGCGTTTTCCGAAAGCGATAATGTCATTCACGGGTGGGCCGAATAATAGGCCGCATAACCCTATGACATTTGCAGACGTTGACGGAACTCAACTCAATATCTCTGACGGAGCGTTTGCTCCTTCGGGCGGCGGAGCGGCCGACCAAGTGCATAACGCCGGTGAAGTTTGGAGCAGCGCACTTTGGGAAGTTAGAGCCAAGTACATCGCAAGACTCGGATGGGCGGCAGGTAATCGACGCGCGCTTCAGCACATCACAGATGGAATGAAGCTGGCCCCGCTTGGGCCCACATTTCTGACTGAACGTGATGCGATCGTTGCAGCGGCAATTGCGGGCGGTGATGCGGCCGATGTGGCCGACCAATGGAGCGGATTCGCGGTCCGCGGAATGGGTTTCTCGGCTTCTATCCAGAATCCCGGTACCGGGACAGGAACGGCTCGAGTCACCGAAGCATTTGATCTCCCGAATTTGCTCCAGACACCGACATTCACGGTTTCTGATGCACCGGGTGACAACGACGGGTTCCCGGAACCAGGCGAACAGGTGACTATCACATTGCCCTTGACGAATAACACCGGAAATCCGGCAACGTCAGTAAGTGTACAACTCGTCGGAGGTGGTTCTGCTAATTACGGAACTATTGCCAACGCTCAAACACTTGCTCAACAGATCTCATATACCATTCCCGCGGCAACAGCCTGCGGATCGGTTCTGAATTTAACTTTCAATGTAGCGAGCAGTCTTGGGCCGACAAGTTTTGTCCGTCCGATCATTATCGGCCAGGCTCAAGAAACATTCGCCGAGAATTTTGACGGCGTAAGCGCACCGGCATTTCCGGCCGGATGGACCGCAACACCGGTTGCAAACGGTGTAAACTTCGTTGCGAGCACAACCGGGCCGGACACGCCTTCCAACTCGGCGTTCGCTCTAGACCCCCTTAGTGTAGGCGGCGGTACGGACTTGACCTCGCCGTCAATGCCCATCACCTCGCAGGGAGCAACCGTGAGCTTCCGAAATAAATACGCTACCGAAGCCGGGTGGGATGGCGGCGTACTCGAGATAAGTATCGGAGCAGGTGCATTCCAAGATGTGATCACCGCCGGCGGAGCATTCGTTCAAAACGGATACAATGGCATCCTCGGTGCGAATGGGGTGAATAATCCGTTAGCCGGCAGAAATGCTTGGAACGGTGATTCAGGCGGCTATATCACCTCGATCGTAAGACTTCCTGCGGCTGCAGCGGGCCAGAGCATCCGACTGCGATGGAGATTCGGTGCGGACGACAACACGGCCGTTACCGGCTGGAATGTGGACACGATCAAGGTCTTTGGAAGTTCGTTGTGCTCGGTTATCGATAATGCAAAGGCTCGTGCATATTACGACGGCGATGGGCGTACGGATATTTCCGTTTACAGGCCTTCCGAAGGAAACTGGTACCTTGACCGTTCGACCGATGGGCTTTCTGTTGTGAATTTTGGCCTACCGACGGACATCATTACACCTGGCGATTTTGACGGCGACCTCAAGACTGATATTGCGGTCTTCCGTCCATCAACGGGCACTTGGTTTATCCTTCGAAGTACCGCCGGAATTCTAACCTCTCAGTTTGGGGCAACGGGTGATATTCCGGTGGCTGCGGACTTTGATGGCGACGGAAAGGACGATATTGCACTGTTCAGGCCATCGACCAATGTCTGGTTCGTTCAAAAAAGCAGCGGAGGTTTTTCGATAAACCAATTTGGTATTAACGGCGATATCCCTGTCCGCGGCGATTATGACGGCGACGGCAAGGCCGATCTGGCGATCTATCGCGGCGGACAGTGGTGGATAGCCCGTAGTAGCGGAGGCGTCACGGTCGATACCTTTGGTCTTTCGTCCGACAAGCCTGTTCCGGCGGACTATGACGGCGATGGAAAAGATGACCTTGCTGTTTACCGCCCATCCGACGGTATCTGGTATATCTATCGTTCAAGCGATAATGGAATAAGCTATGTTCCGTTTGGACTTTCGACGGATGTTCCGGTTCCCGGCGATTATGATGGTGATGGAAAGTCCGATCAGGCGGTCTATCGAAATGGATTCTGGTATCTTAATCGCTCGACTGCCGGGTTCGGAGCCGCGAACTTTGGTCTTCCTGCTGATCGGGGAACGCCGAGCGGCTATATTCCCTAAATACACCGAGCCTATTTCTATGTAGTCACGTTAGTTCGTGATTTAACAAAACGGATCCGGGTTGCCCCGGGTCCGTTTTTCGTTGGGTGCAGAACTATAATCATAGATCTGGCCGATCTTCATTGGCTAGGCTTTTTTTCACAGCTAAGCGATCGGAAAAGATTTGACGTATTCGCAAATCTCTGCTACAAAAGATGGCAACACTTTTATATTTTTCCGAAGTTCATTTCATTAATATTTGTCACTTAAAGCGTAAGCCGAATGCCTTGCTTTCCTGTCTTTCATCATTTTGGGGCTTTCGACATTTGAATTTTCTATCCATTTCATCCGTCCTTATTTGTTTAAGGTTTAATGCAACTGTGCCGCAACGTGCGGCATTCTTCCGTTCTTTATAGCTTTAGGAGGGCTAGTAAATGCAGAACAGTCAAAATAAGCGGACTCGACGAAGTGTTTTGTTGAGTCTGATAGGGTTAGCACTCGTAACTGCGGTTACGGTGGTGCCGACCCAATTTCAAATGGAGGTCAGCGGCGAAGGAAAAGGTCTGTTTAACAGAACTGAAAGCCACGAGCCGGGACTAGAAAATTACGATATACGAACTCAAAAAGGGCAAGAGATCGAAGATGCCTTCTTGAAGTATCGAAACGAAACTAGCAAGGATGCGGCCTCGATAGCCGATATCCGCGACGGATTCGTCCGCGGCGAAGAAGACCTTCGTTCACGTGTTCCAAGTCTAAAAGTTGAATACAATGAAGACATCCGAACACCCGAAGTGATCACGCCGGATGTATGGAAAGGAAAGATCGACCGTTTGACCGAAAGCTCAACAGTCAAGCGATCTGAAATTCTCCGAAACTTTGTAAAGGAAAACAATAGCCTTATCGGCGTTTCCGATGCAGAAGCAGATAGCCTAAAGGTGTTGGCCGACTATACCAACCCAAATGGATACCTTTCGTTTGCTCACCTTGAGCAGCGTATAAATGGCATTCCTGTATTCCGCAGCGAAGTTAAGGCAGGCTTTACAAAGTCAGGCGAAATGATCCGCGTGATCAACAACTTGGCTCCGGGTCTGGATTATGACTCGCTGTCGGCAGACTTTAGGTCTCCGCTAGATGCAGTCCGTTCAGCGGCTCGTCACATCAATAACGACACGACAAAATTAGACCTTACGCTGAATGAAACAGAATCAACGGATCTAGCCGCGGTCTTTGGACGTGGTGATAGTGCGACAACGGCCGAGAAAATGTATTTCCCGACCGAGCCCGGCGTTGCAGTTCCGGCATGGCGTGTTCTTATCTGGCAGCCAGTTAATGCGTATTACGTTATCGTTGATAACGAAGGCCGCATGCTATGGCGCAAGAACATTACGGAAGACCAGACACAGTCGGCAACCTACAACGTTTATAACAACGCGAACGGTTTCATTAATGCGTCTGACAGTCCGGCAGCGTTCAGCCCCGGCCCGACCGACCCGACAACTGGTACACAGGGTCTTAATGGAACACGATCCAATGTTACCTTGATCGGTAACGAAGGTCCGTACTCCTTCAACAACAGTGGCTGGATCACTGATGGCGCAAATTCAACCGACGGTAATTACAACGAAGCCGGAATCGACCGCGTAGCCCCGGACGGTGTTGACGCACCCCAACCGGGTGACTCGGCTTGCCCGGGTGCAGGTTGCCGCGTTTTCACTTCGACATGGAACCCACCGCCGGGAGTACCTGCACCGGGCGACGATCCGCTTACGGCCCAAGCCCAGCGTGGTGCTGTTATTCAGATGTTCTACGTTATGAACCGTTACCAAAGCGAAATGTATCGTTTAGGCTTCACGGAGCAGTCGTTTAACTTCCAAAATGATAACTTCGGCCGCGGCGGAGTCGCCAACGACCGTGTTAGATCAGAAGGTCAGGATTCATCGGGAACGAACAATGCGAATATGTCCACGCCGGCAGATGGCGGTCGCGGCCGTATGCAGATGTTCCTGTGGACCGGTCCAACGCCGGATTATGATGGAACGCCTGATGCTGAAGTCGTAATTCACGAGGTAACTCACGGTCTTTCGAACCGTTTGCATGGAAATGCTGCGGGTCTTTCGACGAACATGGCCCGCGGAATGGGTGAAGGTTGGTCAGACTTTTATTCATACACAATGCTTGCCGAACCGTCAGACTCGATCAACGGTATCTACACTACCGGCGGTTATGCAACGTATTTGATAGCTGCGGGATTCACAGCAAATTACTATTACGGCATCCGCCGTTTCCCGCGTGCTCCGATGACTTTCGTGGGCGCAAACGGTAGACCGCATAACCCTTTTACATTCCGTTATGTAAATGCTGGTTGTGCTTCTATTATCGACGGTTCAACGAGTGCTTTCCCTCGCGGGCCGATCGGTTCAGCGACATGCGATCAGGTTCACAACATCGGCGAAGTTTGGAGTTCGATGCTTTGGGAAGTTAGAACTCGCATGGTTCAGCGTCTAGGTTTTGCAGCCGGTACGAATCGTGTACTTCAGGTTGTAACCGACGGTATGAAACTCGCTCCGGTTGGGCCAACGATCCTTCAGGAACGTGATGCGATCATTGCAGCAGCTTCTGCACTTCCGGTCGCTCCTGAAGCCGCAGCTGATGTTCTTGACGTACGCGAAGGTTTCCGCGTTCGGGGTGCAGGCTTTAGCTCTGTCGTCAATAATGCCGGAACCGGTGCTAACAACACGGTCGTTACCGAAGCATTCGATAACGCGGACGTTGCTCCGGGAACCGGAACGGTTACTTCAGGCAACAACCTGCTTGAACCGAATGAATGTAACACGTTAAACGTTCCTATCACGAACAACTCCGGTAACCCTGCCGCAGGAATAACAGCCGTACTTACGTCAAACACTCCAGGTATAACGGTGACGCAGGCAAATTCTGCATATCCGAATTTAGCTGGCGGCGAAGGACCGGTCAACAACACGACGCCGTACCAGGTTTCGGTTGATAACACGGTTGCATGTTTCACGCAGGCAAGTTTCACATTGACGGTCACCTTTACGGGCGGTGGCGGCAACTCGCCGGTTGCTTCTAACTTCTCGCTTCCGATAGGTATTCCGGGTAACGCTTACGTGTTCGCACCTAGCACGGGAACCATCCCGGCCGGCGGCGTACTTGTTGCAGGAAGTCAGGCAGACGATGCTGCGGTAACGATCCCGCTTCCTTCAGGTTGGACTTCGTCCATCTATGACGCAGCGGTCACTTCGCTTAGTGCAAGCACGAATGGATTGATCACAGCAAACGGTGCAACATCGACAGCATTTACAAACGCAACGCTTCCGGCGGCTGTTGGCACGACGAATCCTACGCTCGCCCCGCTTTGGGACGACATGATCATGACTGCAGCGAACGTTACCGATGGTGGTATTTACGTGAATACCATAGGAACGGCACCGAACCGTCAATTGGTGATCGAATGGCGAGCCCAGCACTTCGCGGAATCCGTGAACGGGCCTATAACCATAAATATAGCAGCTGTGCTGTTCGAGGGTTCGAGTAACATCAGGTACGTTTACACGAGTACCGGTATTGCTCCGAACGCGAATGGCGTAAGTGCTACGGTTGGTGTACAAAGAGCTGCAAGCAGCCCGACGTTCACCCTGCATTCGTTCAATCAGGCTGTCATCACACCGGGCCTTCAGCTCGATGGAACGCTTCCGGCGGGACAATGTACGCCTGGAACCGGACCGTGTGGACCTGTCAAACCCACTGGAAACGGACGTGGTGACTTTGACGGAGACGGCAGGACCGATCTTGCGGTTCATCGTGCGTCAGACGGAAACTGGTATGCTCTTCGCTCGGGCGACGATTCATTCTATGCAGTGAATTGGGGTCTGGGCTCGGATACCTTGGTTCCGGCAGACTATGATGGCGATGGAAAGACGGATACGGCCATCTATCGTCCGGACGCTAACCCTGCGGCGGCTGATTTCTACATCCTTAACAGTAACGGATTCACAATAACCGGTATTGCTTGGGGTTTACCGGGAGATCTACCGGCTGTCGGCGATTATGACAACGATGGAAAGGCCGATTGGGCCATCTATCGTCCGTCCGAAGGTAACTGGTATATTCTCCGTAGTAATGGCGGATTTGTGATCGTCAATAATCCTGGAACCACACCGGTCCCTGCTGATTACAACGGTGACGGAGCTGATGACGCGATTATCTTCACCAATGGTCAATGGACAGGAACATTGTCAGGCGGTGGACCGGTCAATATCGCACACGGCCAGGCGGGTGACATCCCGGTTGCCGGCGATTATGATGGCGATGGAACTGCCGATCAGGCTGTCTTCCGTCCTTCGACCGGTCAATGGCTCGTTCGACAGAGTTCGAATGGCCAGGTAACCATAGCCAATTGGGGCGTCTCAACGGATATCCCAGTACCGGGTGACTATGATGGCGATGGCGAAGATGACTACGCTATCTACCGTCCATCGAGCGGACAATGGTGGATCGACCGATCAACATCGGGCGTTATCGTGCGTCAATTCGGCTTGTCCACTGACCGTCCGATTCCGCGATTTGCGAATCCGTAAACTCTTAGCCTGAGAACGGTGTTCGCATCGTTCTCAGCATTTGTTCAAATTGCCGGATGCTCAGACTTGGGTATCCGGCATTTTTATTGACTTTTCGGCGGCTGAGAACGTACCCTAATTCTTATAACTAACTTCGGCTTTTTATATTGCCTTTACGTCAAAACATTGAAAACTATTCGCTTAAGGGGAGCTGCTAAGATGTTTGTTGCTTTGTTCGATCGTCCGTTTGCTCGGGGTGCCGCCGTTATCTTTGCGATAGCTATCGGCATTGTCGGTTTTGCCGGCCCGTTTTCCAACTTTCAAAAGGCCGGTGCCTCGGCATCCGGGCCAACACCTGGTCATACCAACGCCCCGGGCGAGACCAATTGCACTTCTTGCCACGTTGACTTCCCTGTTGATAGCGGGGTCGGTGACATTCAGATCAATGGTATCCCTGCGAATTATCTGCCCGGGCAGCAGTTTCCGGTATCTATCACGCTGAGTGAACCTCAAGGTGTTACGTGGGGTTTTCAGTTTACGGCGATAAACGCTCTTGGCGGAAGGGTCGGGACTTACACCATTCCGGCGGCGGAAACCGGTAACTTACAGCTCGATAACACGATCATCAACGGGCTCGAACGACGGTACATGATGCACACGGTAAACGGCGTCACGTCTCCCGTTTTCAGCTCAAGAACATGGAACTTTACTTGGACCGCCCCAGCCCAACGCGTTGGCAAGATTCGTTTTTTTGTTGCCGGTAATGCGGCAAATAGCGACGGCGGACCGAGCGGTGATTACATCTACACGGACGCTGAGGCCACCTTGTCCGGCTCCGCGATCGCGAGTTTTGATGGTGATACTTCAAGCGATCTTTCTATCTTCCGGCCGTCGATCGGCGTTTGGGTTTCTCAAAACAGTACGGATGGCGAGTTCATTGGAAATCAATTTGGCCAACCCGGAGATCTGATCGCCCCAGGCGATTACGATGGTGATGGAAAGACCGATCTGGCAGTTTTTCGCCCGTCCGACGGATTCTGGTATATCGCAAAGTCTGGCGGTGGCTTCGCCACAATTCCATGGGGAGCCGCAGGTGACGTTCCGGTTACAGGCGATTATGATGGCGACCTGAAGTCCGACCTAGCTGTCTGGCGACCGACCGATTCGACCTGGTACATATATCGAAGTTCGGATGGTGGCTATGACATCCGGACGTTCGGATTTTCTACCGACAAACCGGTTCAGGCGGACTTTGACGGCGACGGAAAAACCGACATTGCTGTCTTTCGCCCGTCTGATGGCGTTTGGTTCATTCAGCGAAGCTCAAATGGAAGCTTCCTGATCTTTCCGTTTGGTTTAGCGGGCGACAAGCCGGTCCAGGGCGATTACGATGGCGACGGACGAGCCGACGCAGCTCTTTTTCGCCCATCCGAAGGATTTTGGTACTTATTGCGATCTACTGCGGGTTACACCGGCGGCCCATTCGGAGTTTCCACCGATACGCCGGCACCGGCGGATTACGATGGTGACGGCCGCACGGACATCGGTATATATCGTGACGGTACGTGGTTCATTGTTCGCAGCTCGGACGAAGTCATAACGATCGCGAACTTTGGACTCGCCGGCGACATTCCTGTGCCCGCCGGTTATGTGCCGAATTAGTTAGTTGGCGATTGAACAAAAATACCCGCCGACGGCCTTGATGGCTATCGGCGGGTTTTCGATTGAGGAAACACTACTAAGTCGATCGGCCTATTTGCCGAGACCGGTTTAGGTTACGGCTTTACGGGTGCTACCGGTGAAGTTGGCGGAAGCGGCTGAGCCTGCGAATTCTGGGGCATCGTTTGATTTCCTGCCGAATTCGATGGCGGATTGCCCATCGGCACCGGCTGAATTATTGTACCTGAAGGTCTCGTTCCTGATTGCCCAGCGGCTCCGCCGAATTCTGACCTAACGACGCGGGGTGTAATAAAGAACAGTATCTCGTTCGTACTTCGCTGAACGCTCTTTCGTTTGAAAAGATTTCCTAGTAGCGGAATCTTCGAAAGTCCGGGGGTGCGGTTCTGCGATTCGCGTTCGTCGTCGAATAGCACTCCGCCGACGACCGTGGTTCCGCCATCTGGTACGGTCACTTGAGTCTGCATCAACTGATTGTTAATGGCCGGTGCTGCGCTGCCCTCAACGGAAGCCACCGAGGAATTTTCTGCCAGTACTTCAAGTACAACTGTACCGACATCGGTGATCTGTGGCGTTATTTCCAATTTAAGCGGCACATCGACATAGGTCGTGGTGAAGATCGGGTCACCGCCTCCGCCGCCGGCCTGAATCGTGGTTATAGGAATTTTTGTTCCGCTTTCGATCGTCGCCTTCCGGTTGTTTAGAGCCGTAACTCTCGGACTCGCAATTATTTTTGCCTCGCCTTTCTGCTCGCCGGCAGAGATTAGCAGATCGATCCGGGCCGTACCGAAAATTCCGGTCGTTAGTCCGATCAACGTATTGGTGAGTCCGGGCCCTATGAAACTCGTATCTCCGGTCGCTCCACTACCGCGTGCTCCATTAACACTCGCCGAAAGCTCGGCTCCGAGATTGCGGCTAAAGTTACGTGTAGCAACAACTATACGGGCTTCGATCTCTACCTGTGGTTCAGGCTGATCTAGGATCGAAACAAGCTGCTTTACAGCGCTGATGTTCTCGCGAACGTCAGTGATGATAAGCGAGTTGCTCCGTTCATCGACTTCGACCGAACCGCGACGCGACAAACGTCTTTGAATGATCGGGAGAATACCTTCGTCGCTACCGCCAGCCGCTGAACCAAAGTTCGGCAGGACCGCTCCACGATCGGAGAAAGAAGCGTTGGTCAAGCCTCTTTGCGGCTCGGCTGACTTTCCTGAGGTCGCGGTGCCCCGTGCAAGAGCACCCTTGGCTCGTGCATAATTTAAGCGTATGAATTCCGTGTAGAGTGGTGCGGTATCCAACTGATTGTCCTGTCTCAGCCTGAAGATCTCGCCTTCGGATGCAAGGATCTTTGAATCCGCAACGCGAAGGATCGTACCGTTTACCTGCACACCGAGTTCCTGAGATTGGAGCACCGAGTCAAGAGCTACGTTCCAAGGAACGTCGCTTACGTTGACTGTGACCGGCGTCGCTTTTACGGATTTGTCGATAACAAAATTGACTCCGTATTGCTCAGTGATATAGCTCAGAATATCGCGAACGTCAGCGTCAACCACGTTCAGATTGATCGGTTCGCCTATGAAACCGGCATCACCATATCGCTTTCCTTGATCTTGGGGACGAATTTGCTGGCCCAAGCTGGACAGCGTAAGTGTTGCGACAATTAAAGTTGCGATGACCACCTTTCGGCCGTAACCGCCTATCGATTGAAGAGAATTCATGTTTCCTCCGTTACAGAATTGACCGCTAGCCTTTATGGGCTTGACCGGCTGTTTTTACTGCGTCATTAAACAAGCGGTCACCTTATCGATCGGCCGCCTTCAAACCTTTAGTTCTTATTTCGTGCTACTTTGACTGGCTTTTTGCCAGAAGCTGATTTCTTATCGTTGGCAGGTTCAGGCTGACGATTCATTTCGTCTAGCGGCGATATTACCGGTGCGGGTGCTGAAGCTAGTACATCAGCCGCGACGGGACCCGGAGAGCTGCCTTGGCCCATTGTTTCCGCCCCTGCAGGCGCCGTACCTTGGATCTGCTCACGTTGGGAATATTTCTTTAAGGGCTTGTTCTCAACGGTTGTGGCAAACTTGCCTTTTGCTACCTTAGTTACTTTTCGGAACACAAGCCTATTTTCTTCGACTGCAACGAGCTGACCGTCAAAAAATTTCTCTCCCGGATAAACCGTATACGAAAGCTTGATCGGTGTTGCCTCGACCATTGCTGCATAGCCTCTCGGCGTTCGGAAGATCCCGGTTACCTGCATTTCGTCGAGAGCGATCACGCTGGTAACTTTTGGTAACGGCTGTCCGTTCGTGGCGGCATCTTCGCGGAGGCGCTTAAAGTATTCGATCCTTTGATCGATCGAGGGTATTCCCGGCGTAAACTCGGAACCCGGCTTTGCTCCTGGCCCGGTGCGAACTCCGCCCTTTCCAGGTTCTTTTGTGCGGGCCCAACCGGGCTTTGCGAACGGATCACGTTGCTGAGCATTCGTCTCGGTCGCAGCCCCGGCGAACATCATCATGCCGGCGATTGCGAAGGTGAGCGTTATGAATCGTTGGATCTTTGCTTTATTGATCATTGCTTTATCTCTCGTTAGGAAATGACAAGGGGTTCGGTGGGACTATTTCGTCGCTCCCGGTGGCGGTACAGCAGGTGCACCCGGTGCTGGGTTTCCGGCAGGTGCTGCGCCCGGAGCTCCCGGAGCAGGTTTCGGCTTCATGGACTCGGGATCAGCATAATAGGCGGTGAGTACGAACTGAGCGTGGAGAGTTTTGTCAGCGGATTGCTTATCTGTTTGATTGATCTTGAAGTCTGTGATCGAGACAATACGTGGCAGCTTTGCCATCTTGTCAAAGAAAGCACGAAGGTTGTTGAAGTTGCTATCAACCTCCACTTCGACCGGCTTTGCCATGATCGAATCCTGTGAAGAATCATCCCTCGGCGAAAAACGCATTACGATCAATCGCGAATCCTTGGCATTGTCCTGCAAGCCTTGGAGAACATTCGTGATCTCACGTTGCTCAGGGAGGAGGACCTTGAGTTCCTCATATTCCATTGCTTTGCTTGCGTAGATCGCACGGAACTCACCGATGCGTTCTGTTGCAATTCTTGCAGCTTCGTTCTTTGCTTTTAGAGCTGCGACCTCTTCGTTTAGCACTGCGACCTCGGCACGTGTTTCACTGGTCACGAAGTACCAGACGCCCGTGTAAAGAAGAGCCGCAATTCCAACCAGGATCATCAGTTGGAAGTACCAGGTAAGGTTTTTGAGTTTCTCTAACATTTTTGTGTCCTTCTTATTTCAAGAATTCGATGGGCCGTACTATGCGGTACGGAAAGATTAGTTTTTTGCGACCTGCACTGCGGGTGCGCCCTGTCCGGGTACTGGTGCCATACCTGCCGTAGTTGGATTTGCGGAGTCTGGATTTGGCGCTTTAGACGGCGTGTAGGCAGTCTTGATCGTGAAGTTCACGATATTGACCTTAGGCACTTCACCACCACCTTTCGGAGCCGACGCTAGTTGGTTAGTGACCTCTTCGCGCTTGGTCTCAATGTTAAGATTTGAAAACAGGCCATTGGAAAACTCTAGGCTTCGTCCAAACTGGGTGACTACGGACTCATCCGGAGAGTTACCCGATATGGTGATCTGATCACCAGTTTGCTCGATACTCTTGAGGAACAGCCCGGGAACCATCGCTATTCGTTCTCGCATAGCCTCAAGAACCGCGCTCGGACCGGCTTGTTTTGCTCTGAGGTTCTTGATCGCTTCGATCCGCGTATCGATGTTTTTGATCTTCTGCTCAAGTTCCTGCTGCTCCTTCATTACAACTTCCAATTCCTTCTGGATCTGTTGCTGCTCAGCTTTCTCTTTTTCAGCATGGGTTTTCGCCATCTGAGAGCTGATCACATCCCAACCAACTACTGCTGCGAACAGAAACCCAACGGCAAGGGAAAGAAGTAAAAGGCGCGATGCTGGGCTCGAGACCTTTCGGTCCATTGCCAGTACGACACTGCCCTGTCGTTCGGTGACTGAATTTAATAGATTGATCTTAATCATTGTTTACACTCCCCTCATTGCCAAACCGACGGCTACGGCCATTTCGGGCATGATCTCGTTAAGATATACAGGATCGAATTTTCTGTTGTCGATGTTGATGCTGCGAAACGGATTCAGAACTTCAACCGGAAGCTCAAGGCGGGCTGAGAGATCTTGGGCTAGACCCTGTAGCTTCGAACCGCCGCCAGAGATCAAGATCTTTTGAACAACGGTCTGATTGTCTTCGGTCGTCGCACGGTAGAAATCGAAGGTCTTTTGGATCTCCATGGCGACGATCTCAGTGACATTGTTCATCAATGGTTCGATCGACTTTTCTTCGACGCCTTGTGCGGCCGAAGCATCGCCGCGTTTAACGGCTTCAGCCTGTTGATAGCTAAGTCCCAGGCTTCGCTGAAGCACGTCAGTGAACTGGCTGCCACCGACCGTGATATCGCGGGTAAAAAGCGATCGGCTTCCTTTCACGATGTTGACGTTCATTGTTGAAGCACCTATATTTAGAAGTGTCACAACCTGTGATTCATCCGGCTGGTAGTTCAATTCGTAACAATTTTGGAGGGCAAATGTGTCAACATCGATCACAGCCGGTTCCTTTCCGGCCAACTGGATCGCTTGTCGAACGTTGTCGATGCGTTCGCGTTTGCAGGCAGCGATCAAAACGTTGGTCGCGTCCGGTGACTGACCGGTTATCTGGTAATCAAGGCTAACATCAGCGAGATCATATGGGATATGCTCTTCGGCGTGCCAATCGATCGATTCTTCAAGCTCTTCAGCGCTCATTGGTGGCAAAACGATGTTCTTTATGATCACCGAGTGTCCGCTGACGCCGGTAACAACGCTCGTCGCATTGACCGAATTCGAACTGCACACGCTCTGAATAGCGTCAGACACTGCGTTCAATTCCATGATCTGGCCGTCGATTATCGTATCGGCCGGAAGGTTTTGAAAGCCGAGACTGACTAGATTTAGGCTGTTTGCCTTACCTTCTAGCTCGACCATTTTTATCGAGCTCGAACCTATGTCCAAACCGGCTACGCTTTTCTTTTTACCGAACAGCATTTTTTTCTAGCTCCTTTCAAGGCAGTTCTGCCCCTTTCTGTTTTGTAGGTCGTTCAACTGTTATTCGAAACGTTTGCGGATACCAGGCCTTTGAAGATTGCTTGCCACCCTTTGACCGACAGCATCGAGAGGACGTTTTGAGACAGGCCAACTGAATGCGGTGCCTTTGCACCCGCTTTTATTTCAAATAAACAAACCGCTCCTATGATCGGTTCCTGAATATGTTGTCTTTTAGAAAAATTGTTCGCATCGGGTGGCGAAGAGGAACGGTTTATCACCGTCAGATGATTAAATTACAGGAATGTTTTGCATCTGTCAACACTTTTTTACACTGTTGAACGATTATTGATAGAAATGTCGTCAGTATGACCGACAGGGCGTCATCCGACGGAATGGACGTAGTTATCCTGATAACCGGTTTGGCTTTCAGATTTCAGTAGGTTCGGCTCAGCTACCAAAACGTCGGCGGTATAGGAACGGTGAGACTTTCGACCGAAGAGATCGATTCAAAGCAGATCCTTATTTAATGATACTAGGCGATCACGATTTGGCTAACTCCATTCTTGCGACCGATTCGAGGTGCACTTCGTCTGGACCATCAGCAAGTCGTAGCGAGCGGGCATAGATCCAAAATTGAGAAAGCGGAAAATCTTGAGAAACGCCGCCGCCACCGTGAACCTGAATTGCCCTGTCAATTATTGTCAACGCCATCTGCGGAACAATGGCCTTGATCATCGCAATCTCTTTTCGGGCGGCTTTATTTCCGGCAGTGTCCATCATCCAGGCAGTTTTTAGAACCAGAAGTCGGGCCTGATCGATCGCGAGCCGAGCTTCGGCGATCCATTGACGAACAACTCCTTGTTCAGCGACAGGTTTTCCAAATGCAACCCGTGTCTTTGCACGCCCGCACATAAGTTCGAGCGACCGCTCAGCAGCGCCGATCAGCCGCATACAGTGATGAACACGTCCGGGCCCGAGCCTTCCCTGTGCGATCTCGAAACCGCGGCCCTCACCTAGCAATATATTTGTTTTTGGAACTCGAACGTTTGCGAACGATAGCTCCGCGTGTCCGTTTGGTGCGTCGTCAAAGCCAAATACGTTAAGCAAACGTTTGATCTTCACGCCGGGAGAGTCCATTGGAACTAGAACCATCGATTGTTGCTGATGTTTTGGCGCATTCTCATCCGTCTTGCCCATAAATATCGCTAGCTTGCAGCGAGCGTCCCCTGCACCGGTCGACCACCACTTACTGCCATTCAGAATGTAATCGTCGCCATCGGTCTTTATAGAAGATTGAATATTCGTCGCATCAGACGACGCGACATCCGGCTCGGTCATTGCAAAACACGAGCGAATATCT
>JBGTKQ010000023.1:0-5001 GCA_041744555.1 Pyrinomonadaceae bacterium | reverse complement strand
GTGTCCTGATGGCGAAGCAACTCTTTCAGTCAATGAGGCAGAAACACGACCGGTAGGGAGTGTGCCCTGCGATAGCATAGTTCTCTACTTCGAATGCAGCGATCTCGACGGCGAAGTCGAACGACTTAAATCTTTTGGCCTCAAGTTCGACGAAGACCCAACCGACCGCTCCTGGCTCTGGCGCCAAGCTTACCTAAAAGATCCGAACGGCAACAAGATCTGTCTGTTTCACGCCGGGGACAATCGCAAAAATCCGCCTTGGCGTGTAAAATAAGGTGCGATGAAGGTTGGTATCTTGAGGACGCTTATCGGGATCTTTGCGTGTCTTGGTTGCTTGATCCTGATCCTCTTCATAGTCGATTATACGACTCGAAACGTGCCATATTTCGAAAGAGTCCGATTAAGGTACGAAAACAAGATCAATGTTGATTGGCTCTACGGAATTCCAGGTTCGTTCGATGTGATCCTAACAAGTGTGCCTGGCCGGAAATACACCGATGAGGAAGTTGAGGTGGTTGCAAGAGAGTTTAAGTCGAAATTTGGCGGAAATATTACCTTCATAAATAAGTGGGGGCCGAATTTTGGAATCGAGAATATTTCGGAGGATTCGGCATACACGATAGCGTCAGATGCCAGAGTTCAAGCAGTTTTGAGTAGGTACAGTGCATCCGCTCGACCCCGTTATCATTAGTTCATATTTTGGAGAATATTTTAATACATGTCATTAACAGTTGTAGGTTCTGTCGCTTTCGATGCGCTTGAGACGCCCTTCGGGAAACGCGATAGGGTTTTGGGTGGTGCGGCGACGCACTTTGGTCTTTCGGCGAGCTTTTTTACTGACGTGAACGCGGTCGGTGTGGTTGGCGGAGATTTTACTGACGCCGAGTGGGAGGTTTTTAAGCGTCATAACATCAATACAAACGATATCGAGATCGTACCAGACGGCAAGACGTTCTTTTGGAGCGGCCGTTACGATTACGATATGAACACAGCTCATACGCTCGACACACAGCTCAACGTGTTCGAAACTTTCGACCCGAAGCTTTCTGAAAATTCGAAGAACGCGGAGTTTTTGTTTCTCGCGAACATTCTTCCGATGCTGCAGAAAGGTGTCCGCGAACAGTGTCCGAACGCGAAGTTCGTCGCGATGGACACCATGAATTTCTGGATCACATCGATGAAGGACGCTTTGATCGAAACTATTAAGGTCGTCGATTGCATCATCATCAACGACGCCGAAGCACGCCAACTTACCGACGAACCAAACATTCACAAAGCCGCGAAGGCGATCATGTCGATCGGTCCAAAAGTAGTCGTTATAAAACGAGGGGAATATGGTGCGACGCTTTTTACCAAGGACGGCTATTTCGTCGCTCCGGCGTATCCGCTTGAGAGCGTTTTTGATCCGACCGGTGCGGGCGACACGTTCGCCGGCGGTTTTATGGGCTATCTTGCGGCGCAAAATGACATAACCGACGAAACACTTCGCCGTGCGATGATCTACGGTTCGGTGATGGCTTCGTTCAACGTCGAGAAGTTCGGCACCGAACGCGTTGATGCACTAGAATACAACGAGATCAATGAACGATTCCGTGCGTTTAAGACGATGACGCACTTCGATGACATCGAGTTTGAAAGAGCAAGTTCCGCAGGCTAACAACGATAAATGCAAAACAGGCTCGAAAACACGAGCGTCTCATTTCAACGTCCGGCCAGCCTCGCACCGTTCATTGCGATCGCTGCGGTTCTGGCTGCGGTTTTGATGATCGGTGCGGTCGTGGCAGTTTACTCGAAAAACTGGACGATTGCGAGCATATTCGTCGTCGCATTGATAGGGCTAGCGATCTATGCCGGAGCGAGCGTTTACAAAATGAATACGCTTTCGTCCGGTTTAAGTCAGAACCGAATCGAATGGTCGACGGCGATGCCTGATCTACAGAGGCAAAGTCTGAATATCGAAGTTCGTGAACTATCAAAGATCCTTCAGGTCGAAGCGGGCCAGCTCAGCGAACTTCAGTCGGCGTACATCGTCGCGGAGGATCTTGCGTTGCGGCAGATCCAGCACGAAGAAGGCGTTCCGTTGATGCGGCACGTGAGCGTTGCCGGTGTTCCTTTCGACGCAGTGTTTCAAAAGGACGGCGTGCTGGTCTGCTGTGAAGTAGCTTTTCTAGTTTCGCCGGAGCTCCGGCAAGATCGCATAACTTCGATGATCAAAAAGATCACACAAGCAAAAAAGGCGATCGAAGGAACGGGCACGATAACGAACGTTCGGCTGATGATCGCACTGGTAACGCAGATCGTGTCCCAAGACGAACAGATCTTGCGATCGGCGCTCAACACGCAGAAGTTTGGCGATACGCCGGTCGATATCGACATTCGGCTTCTCGATTTTGAAGCGCTGCAGACACTTTACGTCACCGAATAAATTTTATGTTAGAAAACAAGATCGGAATGATATTCGGCGTTGCGAACAAGCGTTCGATCGCCTGGGCGTGTGCTGCGGCGTGTGCCGAACACGGCGCGAAACAGGCGTTTACTTATCAAGGCGAACGGCTGAAAGAGAACGTAGAAAAGCTTGCCGGCGAATTGCCGGATTCGCTCGTCGTTCCATGTGATGTTACGAATCAAGCAGACGTTGACGCAGCGTTTGAAGCAGTAAAAGAGCGTTACGGCCGGTTGGATTATTTGATCCATTCGATCGCGTTTGCACCGAAAGAGGCGCTAGAAGGTGAATTCGTTACTACCACTCGAGAAGCGTTCCGCACAGCCCTTGAAATAAGTGCCTATTCGCTTACGCAGGTCGCCCTCGCGGCCGCTCCGCTAATGGCCGAAGGCGGCAGCATTGTTACGATGACCTATTACGGTGCCGAAAAGGTAGTTCCGAGCTACAACGTGATGGGCGTTGCGAAAGCTGCTCTTGAATCGTCCGTGCGATATCTCGCCGCCGACCTCGGCAAGAACAATATCCGCGTAAACGCGATCTCGGCAGGTCCGATAAACACGCTTTCCGCTCGCGGCGTGAAGAATATGGGTTCGCTTCTCGGATACGTCGGCGAAAAGGCGCCGCTCAAACGAAACGTAACCGTCGCCGAGGTCGGTAATACCGCTCTGTTCCTCGTTAGCGATCTCGCGTCCGGTATCACCGGCGAAAATATCCACGTCGATTGCGGATACAACATCATGGGAATCTAATGGCTGAAACTGACGCAAACAAACCGAAGAAACAAAAAGATAAAGTGAAATCTCCTGAACCGGAAACGGTTGGCGAGGCGAAGAAGCGCGAACGCGAACCGGGCTATTGGCAGCTTACGGACGACGAGGTTCTGCTTCGTTCACCCGAGCCAGAGGATGAGTACAAGACCTCTGATTCATGGCGCGTATTCCGTATTATGGGAGAGTTCGTCGATGGTTTCGATAATTTAGCGGCGATCACGCGGGGCGTTTCTATTTTCGGTTCGGCTCGGACCGTTCCGGACGACCCGATGTATATTGCCGCTCAGGAAACGGCCCGGCTTCTCGCGGAGAAAGGTTTTGAAGTGATAACCGGTGGCGGACCGGGAATAATGGAAGCGGGGAATCGCGGGGCGTACGAAGCGGGAAAGGTTTCGGTCGGATGCAACATCGAATTGCCTTTTGAGCAGGACCCAAACCCATATCAGACAAAATCTCTCTCGTTCAAATATTTCTTCGTCCGCAAGACGATGTTCATCAAGTACAGCAACGCGTATCTGATCTTCCCCGGCGGCTTCGGAACGATGGATGAACTTTTCGAAGCGTTAACTTTGATACAAACAAAGAAGATCAGAAACTTTCCGGTAGTGCTTTTCGGTTCAACTTACTGGCAAGGAATGCTGCAATGGATCACATCGGCGATGATCAACGACCATTACATTTCGCCCGAAGATCTGAAATTGATCCACCTAACCGATTCGCCGCAGGACGCGGTCGATTTTATTGTCAAAACTTGCACGGCTACCCAAAGCACGAATCCACCGGGCAAAGGTCAGCGTAAATAATTGTTCAGCCAGCCTGCGTAGTTTTGTTCCACGCGGTTGGCATCGATCGCGACTATCTCGGGAGTTTCGAAACTGTGGTTGGCTTTGATAAATGTCTCAAGCTCGTCGTATTTTTCGGCCAGAGTTTTAATTAACAGCAGATGTTCGCTCTCACGCTGCAGCTCGCCTTCCCACATGTAGATCGATGTCATCCGCGGCAGTATCTGAACACACGCCGCGAGCCGTGCTTCGACGATCTCACGCGCGAGGTTTTCCGCGTGCGACTCATCGGAAACGGTTGTGAGTACGATGATCATCACACTCAATTTCGAATCAGCTCAAGAGCCTTTTCAATCGGTCGGGCGATCACCGCACGGTCGCCTGCGACGACTATCGGGCGATTTAGAAGCCCCGGATTTGCTACGATCGCGTCAATTATTTCGCTTTCGGGCGTTTCCGCTGTGAACCCGCGTTCCTTAAACTCTTTTTCCTTTGTCCGCAGTATCCCAAACGCAGGAATTTTAAGTTTCGCCAGCAGATCCTTGACGATCTCCGCCGTCAAAGGCTGTTTGAAGTAGTCAACTTGCTCAAAATCAATGCCGTTTTCACGAAACAGCGTAGCCAAATTTCGGCAAGTCGTTCAGGTAGGCTTTTCGTAAACTTTTATTCGCATATTCTCGGCAAGCTAGCGTTGGCTATTAATCGCCGATTTCAATAAATGCACCAACGGCCCGGTTCTTTTTGCCCTTAGGCGAAACGGAAACCTGTATTTCGGTTATCTGAAAGCCACCGTCTTTGCTAAGTTTAATAAGATAATCTCCCTTTGGAAGATCGGCAAACTCAAAATATCCGGTGTTACCTGTGCGGCAGCCCGCCACTCTCTTCGGACCGCCACGGCTAGCTTTTGTTCGGTCAAAGACTTCGACGAATACATTCTCTTCCGGATCTCCATCTTCAGACCTAAATTTAACAACGCCAAATAGCGTTCGAAGCTTCTGCTTCTCCG
>JBGTKQ010000022.1:0-5997 GCA_041744555.1 Pyrinomonadaceae bacterium | reverse complement strand
GTGTCGCGGTCTTTGCCTGAAACGCGAACGGTCTCGCCCTGGATCGATGCTTGGACTTTCAGTTTCGCGTCTTTGATGAACTTTACGACCTCTTTCGCCTTTTCGATCGGGATTCCTTGTTGAATCTTAACCAACTGGCGAACGGTTCCGCCAGCCGCCGGTTCGATCTTCTGATAGTCGAGCGCCTTGAGCGAGATCCCGCGTTTGAGCAGCTTGCTTTGCAGGATATCGTTCATATTCCTTAGCCGAGTATCGTCTTCAGCGGTCATCAACAGGTCTTTGTCCTGTAGTTCGACCGCTGCCTTGCTGCCCTTAAAATCGAAACGCTGAGAAACCTCTTTCTCAGTTTGATTTAAGGCGTTAGTAACCTCTGCGTAATCTGTCTTAGATACGATGTCAAATGAATTCTCTTTAGCCATAATTTAACGAAATGATAGCACACGAACAGCACATAACGAGGCCGCCGCGAATACGGTCGCGCCGTCGTTCGAATGTATGCCGACGCTGCGAGATCCGCGTAAAGCCTTTGGATGTTTTCTGCCCGTTCTGCAACTCTCGGGTTTGGGGGCTTGGAAAGGTAACACTTCTGGGCTTTACGATCGTTTTGGCGGCGATGTCCGTGATCGCTGCGGCGGCTTTGATCAAATAACGATCCGGTCTTCAAGCCCAAAGAAATTGACGAAATTTCGTGTCGTCGCCCCGGCCAGCACATCGATACTGACTCCGTAAAGTTCCGCCAGAAAACTCGCAGTGTGAGCGACCATCGCCGGCTCGTTACGCTTGCCCCGAAACGGAATGGGTGTGAGGAACGGGCAATCTGTTTCGACTAGCAATTTATCAAGCGACACAACACGCGCCGCATCACGCAAATTCTCAGCTTTCTTGAACGTAACATTTCCGGCGAATGAGATAAGGAATCCAACATCCATTAGATCCTTTGCCATCTTCGGCGTCCCGCCAAAACAATGCATAATCCCGGTCGGTCTGAGGACGCCCTCGTCCGCAGACCGTGCTCGCGGCATAAACTCATCCGTCAATATCTCGACAGTCTCTTCATCAGCATCGCGACTGTGGATTATGACAGGAAGCCCGAGTTCTTTTGCGGTATTGATCTGTCGTCGAAAGACTTGCCTCTGCACATCTCGCGGGCTGTGGTCGTAATAATAATCGAGCCCGATCTCACCCCACGCGATCACTTTCTTTGAAGATCTAACAAGATCGATGAGATGTTGTTCGGCCTTATCGACATAAAGCTTTGCGTCGTGCGGATGAACACCCACGCTCGCGTAAACGTTTTCGTACTTTTCAGCAACAGCGACAGCTTTTCGAAAATCATCTGTATTCGGATCGCCCGTACCAACACATAACATCGCCACAACGCCCGCATCCCTCGCCCGCTGCACAACCTCATCCCGGTCCGCATCAAACGCCTCACCGTCGATATGGCAATGTGAGTCGATCAGTTTCATTTCGCCGTGAATGTTATCGAATCCGCTATCTTTTCCAGGTCAGGCGCTGACAGAGACAATGGCCTCGAAAGCGAAAATGATAAGGCATATCCTTTGATTACCGTTACAAAAGTCCGCACAATTACAATTTCGGCACCAACATCAATTTCATAATCCACCAATGCAAATCGCTTTCCGCCGATAAGCCTTTCATTCGTATCCTTGACCACGCGGATGTTGGTGCTCTTGATCAGTACACTTTTCGTTGCTTCCGCGACCATTTTGGGGAGTACTGCATTGCTTGGCTGCTTCTGGATCGCCATTAAAAACATCGCATTCTCGACAGCGCCTAGCGGTTTCTTAGAAACCTGGAGCAGAATTATTTCGGTTTTCAACGATTCATCGAGCAATCGATTTGGTTGTCCGTCGTCGCCCTTCAAGAATTCGCTTCCCATCCTCATTGTGGCTTCGGTTTCCTCCTGATCCAATACCGACCAGGTGGTTGGGAATCTGAGCTCAAATCCAAAATACTTATTGGAATAATTACCGTTCTGTACAACTCCAAGAATATCTGCAGCCGAAAAGGATTCAAGCCCCTTTACCGAAGTTTGCCCTTGGATGGGTGGTGCGCAGAGTGCAATTACGACAGTTAACATGGCTACAAATTGTGATTTCATTTCAGCCTCGCTCCGATATCAACATTCTCAATAAAAGCTGCAAGCGCGGGTTTTTCGCCAGTGCCGTCTTCGAGCGATGCGGCGCAGATCATTCCTTGGGATTCGAGTCCTCGCATTTTTCGAGGTTTTAGGTTGGCGACGACAACGACCTTTCGGCCGATCAGCGTTTCGGGCTCGTAATATTCTGCGAGCCCGGCGAGTATCTGCCGAGGCTGTTCTTCACCGAGATCGATCTCAAAACGCAAAAGTTTGTCGGCCTTCGGAATCCGTTCGCAGACCTTTATTTCACCTACGATGAGTTCGACTTTTAGGAAATCGTCAATGGTGATGAAGTTTTCAGCATCAACATCTGACCCGCTCGCGTCAGCTCTCGGCCTGCTCTCTTCCGCTGTACCACCTGCTGACGCAGGCGGTTCTGCCTGTGACGCCGCCAATTGCTCATTTATCTCGTTCATAATAGTAACTTTATCCAATCTTGGAAATATCCCTTCGCTTTTGCCGATCGCCGTGCCGGCTTTTAATCCGCCCCAAACAAGGCCCGACGGATCGACGATTGAAACATCACCTGCCAGCCCGAGCTGCTTATATATCTTTGCCGATGATTCGGGCATTATCGGCACCAGCATCACGGATAGCCATCGAAGCGTTTCCGATGCCCGATAAAGCACCGCATTAAGACTTTCTGCCTGGTTTTCCTCTTTGATCAATTCCCAAGGCTTTGAATCGGATATCATTTTGTCGATCCGGGCGATCACGACCCAGAGAGTTTCTAGCGCCTGGCTAAACTCGAAATTGTCGAACCGCCGTATGAATTCGTCTCGAGCGTGTTCTAAAACAGAAACGATCTCGCCGCCGTCCGGATCCAATCCGGCACGTCGTGCATGCAGATAGTTTTCTTCAGCGATCTTTCCGTTAGGGATCTTGCCATCGCGGTATTTGTGAATCATCGAGATCGTTCGACTGAGTAGATTTCCTAATCCGCTGGCAAGATCAGCATTCGAACGCTCAATCAAATTTTCATATCCAAACTTCCCGTCCTGGCCAAACACCATGTCCCTAAGCACAAAATAGCGCAATGAATCGGTCTGAAAATGCTTATGTAACACATCAACGTCGATCACATTCCCCAATGTTTTACCCATCTTCCGACCATTGGCATCGAGCCACATGCCATGTGCGTAAACCGTTTTAGGGAGAGGCAAACCAGCGGCGTTCAAAAACGAAAACCAATAGATCGAATGGAAACGCAGAATGTCTTTGCCGACCAAATGCGTTGTGTTTCCCCAAAATTTATCGAAACCGGCCGCATCGGTTCGATCATTCCCGTAGCCGAGAGCTGTAATGTAGTTCGATAAGGCGTCGAGCCACACGTACATCACGTGATTCTCGTCATCCGGAACCGGAACGCCCCATGAGACGGACTTCTTTTCGCGGCTGATCGAAAGATCTTGTAAGCCGCCTTTTATGAATGAGATAACTTCATTGCGTCTAGAATCAGGTTGAAGTATTTTGGGATCGTTTTCGATCGTTTCGAGCAAAAATTCCCCATAATCGGAAAGCCGAAAGAAGTAGCTTTCCTCGGATACTTTATCTAGCGGTCGTTCATGTATCAGACAGTTTGGTACATCCGAGCCTTCAGGATTGTAGTATTCGTCCTCAAGTTTATAGGCCGCGCACGGGGCGCAAAACCAGCCTTCGTAAAAGCCTTTGTAGATCGTATCGTTTCCCTTTGGCGTTTTATTTTTCGCGATCTCGCGCCACAGACGCTGTACGCCAGTGTAATGAAACGGCTCGGTCGTACGCATGAAAATGTCGTAGCCGCCGTGCTCAGGATCGAGCCCGAAATCCGCAAACATCCGCTTTAACTCGCCCGAAATATCATCGACCTGTTCCTGCGGAGTTTTACTCGCCTTTTCTGCCGCACGCTGAATATTTATGCCGTGTTCGTCGGTGCCGGTCAAAAAATACACTTCAAATCCACGCTGCTGCTTATACCGATGGATTGCATCGCCAACAATCGTCGTATAAAGATGCCCCAAATGCGGCAGGCTGTTGGCGTAATAAATCGGGGTTGTAATGTAAAAACTTTTCATTCTGAAAAAGAAAAAGTGTAGCGTCTCACATAGATATTCTCCACACGCTACACTTTCCAATGGTAAAGAGATCCCTATTTGCCCATTCGCTTATTGTCAGCACCCGAAAATTCGTCCGTGTCCTTATATCGCGGCATTGTGGGTGAGTTCGCTATCTTCATACCTATTGCAAGGCCGAGTTCGGCATTTTGAACCATTGCGGAGGCGTCCCACCAATCGTAGTATTGATCGCCGGTCTGGTGATAATACTTTGCCGTGTAATTGCTAAAGAATTCGAGTGCCGTTCCAGTCAGGGGTGTGATGAAATCGTCACCGTGGCGGAGGGAAATCGCCGGAACGCCCACCTTTGCGAACGGAAAATGGTCTGATCGGAAAAAGAAGCCTTGCTCGGGCCGCATGTCGCCTTCGAGAGACATATTTCGCTCACGTGCGACCGCCTCGACAAATTCACCGAGAGTTGATCGTTCGGAACCTAACGCCGAAAAGTCCCGCGTCTTTCCAAAGAAATTGACACCGTCGATGTTCACGTTTCCGGCGATCTTGTTTAGCGGAATTAGAGGCTTTTGAGCAAAATACTCAGCTCCTAGCAGACCCTGTTCCTCAGCCGCCGGAAAAAGGAAGTACGACGAACGCTTGGGCCGATCCTTCTTCGGCATTTTGGCGATAGCCTCACCAATACCGAGCACAGCCGAAACTCCGGAGGCATTATCGTACGCCCCGTTATAAATACTATCGCCTGTCGAGTCCGGCTCGCCTATCCCTAAATGATCCCAATGGGCGGTATAAATTACATATTCGCTTGCCATTTTCTTATCCGCTCCGTCGATTTTGCCGACGATATTGGGCGATTCGAACTGCTGAATCTCGGCTTTAAGATCGATCTTCATTTTCAGCCCGGTCTTTATCGGTTTGAAGTTGCGGGTCGCGGCCTTCATTCGAAGACCTTCAAAATCAAGTCCAGCCTGTTGCATCACCGATTTTGCGGTTTCGTCGGTCATCCATCCCAGCACGTTGAGAAATGGCACTTTATCGCCGGGTTCACGGGCGATCTCCGATCGGGGGCCGCCGAACGAAGTCCGGACAACATTCCAACCATACCCGGCCGATGGAGTAGTGTGGATAAGCAACACGCCCGCGGCCCCGCGTCGAGCCGCTTCTTCATATTTGTAAGTCCATCGCCCGTAATATGTAAGTGCCTTTCCGCCAAAAAGGTTCGGTTCTTCCGCGGTCGCGGGCGGATCGTTAACCATTATGATCAAGATCTTGCCGCGATAATCTTCGGCCGGTCCGCTGTAATCGTTCCACTTATAGAGCGGTGCGTCGATGCCGTAACCCACGAATACTACATCTGCGTCAACCGAAACATTTGCCGTTTGGGCTCCGGTGGTCGCAACAAAATCGTCGCCGAATTTGAATGATCGCGGTGTTCCACGGCCGGAGAACATCATTTTGGTCGCGGGATCGACCTTTATTCCGACCATCTTTACATTTTGAAAATAGGTTTTACCGTTGCCCGGCTTTATTCCTGCCGCCTTCATCTGCTCGACAATATAGTTCGCGGCTTTCTTGCTTCCGGCATTGCCGGGACCGCGGCCTTCAAACTCGTCTGCTGATAGTCGCCTTACACGTTCGCGTATGTTTCCGGCGTCAATGTTTGAGGTTAAGTTTTGGGCAGTCGCAATGCCTGCGACTGCGATCAGGACGACAAAATATAAACTGATTTTTTTCATAGCTAATGTTATCTGTTAAGCGTCGCGAACCGACTATTAAAGTAAATTA